>JAUVDV010000089.1 GCA_030595125.1 Deltaproteobacteria bacterium | reverse complement strand
TGGGCTGCTCCCAAAATCAGTACCACTCAGGTTGAGAGGTTCCTGTGGTCTGGCCGCCCATTGGTAGCGGCATAATTCCTCTGTTGCAAGCCCCGACTTCAGCTGGAGTCTTGTAGCCCAGACTGCTGTGGGGGCGAAACTCGTTGTATTCACGTCTCCAATCTTCAATCACGATCTTTGCTTCAAATAGACTCAGGAACAATTCGGCATTCAAACAACCTCGCGCAACACCCGAACGATCTGCTCTTCTTTGAATCTCTTTCCACGCATGGGTCCTCCTGTTTCTACAGGAATACCCTCTCACTGCGGCTGGTACTAAAAATGGGAGCAACCCAGAGCTGTCGGAAGAACGTGTTGCTGCTCTCGAGAAACTCCCTGATTGGACTTGGCATAGCAAGGAATCAGCGTGGTGGGACGGCTACTCCCGCAGACGCATCAGCGGCATCATGGATGAACTCGACCTGCCGCGAGTCAGGAGAGGATGAGGAGGACGGTATGCCCGGCGTCTCCTACACGCCCTCACCCACCCGGAAGGTGAAGCCCCAGCCTCTGCGCTTGTAGCCGACAACGCGAATTCCGATCTTGGCGAGTTCGTCTTCGCGGGGGTCTTTCTTGTCTCCAGCTTGCGGCCAGACGATCCACTTTTCGCAGGGGCCGGTGAAGGTGATTTCCTCGTTGAGGATCACACTGAACAGCCGGGCGTAAAGGTCGGCGTGGGCGTCGACCAGTGCGGCGTAGCGGGTGACCTGTTGCACCAGTCTTGTCTTGAGGCGGGCGCTCTTGAGCTCTATCACTACGGGGACCCGACCACCGCTATCGGTCTCGCGCATCGCGAGCAGGTCGCATACGATCCGACCGTTTTCCCCGGGTACGGCGATCTCGTCGGTGACGAACCGCAAGCGAGCCGGAGATCCCGTGCTCTCTGACGCCTCATTCAGCGGGCCGATCCAGCGCTGGAAGTGGTTGCGCTTGGATCTCATGATGAGGAACGATTGCAGAGCCTTCTCCGGGGTGGGTTTCCCCTGGGGGATGTCTACACAGTGTTTGGGGAACAGTTCGTCGAAGTTGTTGTAGATGTTATCGAGGTTGGTAAACCCGGAGCGACCGCGCTGCGGGCGGCGGGGGGTGAGCCCCACCATGGCCACACCCTTTGAGCCAGGCCGGAAGTGCACCGGGAAGTGGTGGTGCCAGATGATCTCGTGCAGTTCGTCCTCGATCTTCTGAGCCCAGCCGATGACCCCCTCGAGGTGTTTGCGTTGGCGGTCATGGTCGTTCATGCGGGGTTCCAGCTTTCACACCAGATCTCGTGCTTATCACGCCACTTCTTGTTCTTCTTTGAGACGTACATAAGATTACCCGGGTGGGCGAGATGATGCACGCAGACGATCTTGCCCATGAACTCCAGTTCTTCAGCGGGTGCGTACAAAAACTCCTGGCCTTCCCGCACGGTGCGACTGCCTCTCACGAAGGCAGCGGCCTCACTGCCCAGGGTCAGCAGGTCCTTGATGTTCGACTCCGCCATGTAGTGGGTCAGTCTCTCTCGATTCCCCGGCATGGTCCTGCACATCTCCACCAGCTTGTTGGGAGGCGGGCGCGGTATCACTGCCATCACCTCGCCGGTAGCCTTCCCGTAGATGCAGACGTTGTCCCACATGGATCTCCCGCTGGCCTTGCTGACAGAAGTGTTCGCCATAAAGTACGGCGCCATGTCCATGGTGCGCACATCGTTCCAGGTGACCCCCATTGGCTCCAGGTAATGCGCACGCAGGTGCTTGCCCGACGCCGACCCCTCAGCAAATGACTCCCGCTCCACCGCAACCGGCACCGGCATCTTCTTCCCCTCGTGCGCGTAAAACTTCATCTTGGTGAGAGCCGGGTACACACCCAGGAAACCAATCTTCGCCAATGGATTGCCCCCCGGCTCTGTCCGCAGCAGATCTCCGTCAAACGGCAGCGCGCCCAGGCGCCGGGGAATGTCTTTTTGCCATGTCATGGGAGGATTGTAGGAGGTCGCAGCGGGGGGTGTCCAGCAGATCCGGGCGGGCCCAAACATCCCGTCGGACACTCCCTGTCTCACCCTCATCGTCTAATTGAAAACGAGCGTCCTGCTCCGGAGGACCTCGCGAACCAGTACGACATCGAAGTCGTCCCCACCTTGCTGCTCTTCAACGCCGGCAATCTGGTCAAAAAGATGGAGGGGTTTGAGGGGAAAGGGAAGTTGAGGAAGTGGGTGGGGTACGCTTCGCCAAGTTACAGCAACGGGTTGCCGACGTTGAACCTGACGCAGGGTGAGAGGTCAGTTTCGGCTTTGCAGTCTTTGTATGTGTCGGCGACTACAATTCCCTGTTCCATGGCGACGGGGGTGACGGCCAATGAACTGAGCAGCAGCTGGACTTCGTGTTATCGCCGGAATACACTCGTTTAATGAAGTTCACGCAGTACTTTAGCCATGTCCGAACGCGGCCGGACAGGCGATTGATTGAAGCAGAATGGATCCGACAGGTCGTGGAGCAACCCGATGCCGAGCGAGTGCAGGCCGACGGTCGCATTCGCAGGTGGAAGAAGATTGACGAGGCGGACGGGCGCTACTTGCGTGTTGTCCTGCTGGAGGATGGAGAAACTGTTCACAACGCGTTTTTCGACAGGCGCTTCAGGGAGCAATAGATGAAAACCAAGTACTTCGCGGACACGGATACGTTGCTGATACAATTCAGCCAGCGCGACATCACCGAGACCTACGATGTCAATGAAAACGTCGTTATCGAGGTCGATAAGGACGGACGTGTCGTGAGCATGACCGTAGAGCATGCCGGGCAGCAGACAGACGTAAACGAGTTCTCCTACCAGCTTGAGACTGCGTAGGAAATTAGGGCGTGTGACGGGTCCGCCGCAGTGCCTACACCCCAAACTCCACCCACAACGGCAGATGGTCCGACAGCTTCCATGAAAGTTCGGTGAGGCTGAGGCGATCTTGAAAGTAAGCTATCTGGTCATAGTGTTTGTGGGCGCTGCCGCCTCGGCATTTGCAACCGGGAGAAGAAGACGCCAAGATCGTCTCATGGGGAAAATACGAATGAAGAACATATCCAAAAGCAAGTACATGGCAGGCATAGGGTGTCCGGTGCTGTTCTGGAAGCAGATGAACGATCCCGATTCTCTTCCGGGGCACGACGAGGCAACCGAGCGGATATTTGCCACCGGGCATAACGCGGGCGAGCTGGCAAAGGGGCTCTTCCCTGACGGGGTCGACCTGCCGACGGAAGACTTTGGAGATAACATCCGCAAGGCCGAAGAACTGGTGAAAGAGCGCAAGATCCTTTTTGAGGCTGGGTTCAGCGCGAAAGGGCTCTACTGTCGCAGCGACGTGCTGGTGCCGCTGGACGATGGGAGCTGGGAACTCATCGAGGTGAAGGCGACCAACCATGCAAAGGACGTCCATCATTACGATCTGGCGTTTCAACAGTATGTGCTGGAGGCGTGTGGACTGAAGCTCTCTTCTACTTCGGTGGTTCACCTGAACAAAGAATACGTTCGACGTGGCGAACTCGATATACCGGAGTTGTTTACAAGAACCGACGTGACAGACGCGGTCCTTCTGGATCTGCCTAATGTTGCGCCCAACGTTGCGCGGTTGCGAGAGGTCCAGGCGATGTCCGATTGCCCGGAGTTGGACCAGTTTGGCGAGTGCAAGGCCTTTTACTACTGTCCGGTTCACGGCGAGATCGAGATGCCCGATGGTCACGTGACCGAACTCACACGGGGAGGTAAACCGGCCGGGATTCTCATGGGCATGGGTGTGGAAATGCTGGCCGATGTTCCGGACGACTATGATCTGAACGACAAGCATTTCATTCAGGTTGGGGCTGCAAGGACGGGTCAAGTGCACATAGAACCGGCGCCTATCCGGGAATTTGTAGACAGTCTGCAGTACCCGATATGGCACTTTGACTTCGAGACGTTGGCGTTCGGTGTTCCGGAGTTCGACGAGTCCAGGCCGTACCAGGCGATACCCTTTCAGTACTCGCTTCACGAGGAGCGCGCGGACGGCAAGATAATCCATCGCGAGTTTCTGGCGGTGGGGGAGGGCGATCCCCGAAGGGCGCTGCTCGAAACAATGAAGGAGCAGATGGGAGACGCGGGCAGCGTGATGGTTTACTACCAGGGCTTCGAGAACGCTCGGTTAAAGGATCTGGCCAGGGATTTCCCCGAGTACTCCGAATGGATAGGTTCTGTCCTCGACCGGGTGGTCGATCTGTATGAAGTGTTTGGCAAGTACTGGTACTACAATAAACGTCAACGCGGTTCGGCCTCCCTCAAGGTTGTTTTGCCCGCCATCACCGACATCTCCTACGATGGGATGCAGATCTCCGAGGGAACGGCTGCTTCCGTGGCCTTCGCCGGACTGCGCAAGGCTGGCGAGACCGTCGACGAATACAACGCGGAGATGGCTCAACTGCGCGAGGCCCTGCTCGCCTACTGCAAGCAAGACACTTTCGCCATGGTGGAGATTTTGCGAAAACTGCGGGAGCTGATCTGATTCCTTTGGGCTTTCGATTCAGGCCGAATGTTCACCCCGCATCTGCGAAGGCAGACAGGTGTCGGATCCCGCCGGAGAACCAGACGCCTGCGGTGGCGACACCTTTGGCAGGGCTGTCAATACGACTGCCGCAACCTATCTCGGCCTGACTTGTCTGTAGGGTTTTAGATAGGTGTTTGTAGAAGGAGGTTGCTGCCTTCTTGCCGGATTTGCGGGTGCTCGAACAATGGCGCACCGCGTCGAGAATATAGCCTCCAGACAGCCGCTTCCAGACAGATTTCATTGCCGACGGCGAGTCGAACAGGTCCATCCCGACGGCCTGTCCTTCGCGGCAGACTATGACGCCCCGGGTGCCGGCCGGAAGCCGTAAACCGGCGCGGTAGTCATCGATACGATCGTTTGCGAGTTCGTATGCGTCCGTCATCGAATCGGTGGGCGAGTGCGCGTCGAGATCTTGCAGATACCCGCTGACTCCCTGCCAGACTTCCCCCTGCACATCCGGTGCGTGCGAAGAGTGATCGCGCTGCAGGGCACGATTAGCGGTTCGATCGGCCCGTAGCGCGGCCGGAGCGAAGTCGGCTGTACGGAACTCCGCAGTTTCGTACTTCCAGCGGCCTTGCTCCACGCAACTCACCGGCAGAACCACCTCCTGGTGGGCGGCCACGATAACGGTCACGTCCACCACTCGATTCTGCTTGGCTCCGATCAGGATCTCGCCCTCGGTCACCAGTAGAGGATTTACGCCGTTGTTGAGTAGCCTGAGTTCGGGAACGCTTCCGTCATTGTCGAGTTCGCGCACTACCGCTTCACCATTGCGAATTGCCTTGTCCAGCAGTGTGCATACCGGTCCGCGGGCCTTCTTGCCCACAAGTGGGAACACGGTGAGGTTTCGATGATGAATGGCATCACCGATCACCAGCCGAGCAAGCTCGGAATGGATCGTGCTGAGCAGTTCTTCTGATTTTTGATTTTTCATGGCGATTCTTCTCCTTACTCCTACCCATATGGTGCGCCCCGTATGAGGCAATTTCTGTCTTATGTGTTGGGGGAGGGGAGGTTGTTTTGGTTGGCCCTGCGTCGCTCGCTTTGGCGAGCTATGCAGGGTAGCACGACGACGAAAATCTCAGCGATACTGCTTCAACGCGTTCTGCAGTTTCTTCTTGATCGCCGCGCGGAGTTCCGGTGGTGAAACGACTTCGACGTTTTCGTGAAACGACAGGATGAAGTTGACGATCTCGAAGTCCCATTCTCCCGCAGGGACGTTCAGGGTCAGCCTGATGCGACCGTCCCGCATCTTCGTCCTCTTCTGGCTGTGGTGGAACCGGCGGATCTTAATGAACGGCTCGGTGGTCTTGCTGAAGATCAACTCCACCTTCCTGGGCTTCCCGGTCTGCATGAAGAAAGCATTCTCGAAATATTTCTCCGGGTCGAAGTCCTTCGGCAGGCTGAAGCTGGTACCTCGCAACCACTCGGCGTTTCGGATGCGCTCGATCGCGTAGGCGCGCAAATCGTCGGTGCTGTCCTTCTTGCCCAGCACGTACAGACCGCGGCGGAAGGCGACCAGCGTGTACGGCAGCAGCACCACTTCTTTTCGACTCTTGCCGTGGGCGTCCACGTACCCGAACTTGATCTTGTGCTCCCCCAGAAGGCCGGTGAGCACCTCGTCCAGGCTCTCCACGTGCTTCTCGTCGAGCTGCTTTGGTCCCTCGCTTATCAGGTGGACCTTCTTCGCCAGGTCCTGCGCTTTCGTGAAGTCCTTGGCTTTTTGCAGACGCTTCTCGATGGATGAGTAAACCTTGTCGAGGGATTCCTCCAGGAGTGTCCCTCGCAGAAAATCGAAGAGCCTCCTGCCCATGAACAGGGCGGTGAGATCCGTGAGGTTGTACTCCACGTTGATCTTCCTGCGCCGCGCCGGCAGCATCCACACCTTCTGCCCACTCGGCAGTTCACGGTTCTCCAGCGCCAACCCCACATCCTGCAGATCATTCAGATCCCGGTTCGCCGTACGCCGGTTGATCCCGTAGTCGCTCATCATCTGCGAAATAGTCAGCTGCCCGTGATTCTGGAACCTCTCGTACAGCGCAAACAATCGGGTGAACTTGGTGCTGTCGGCCATGGACTGCCTCCCCTTTGGAATGTCACTCGATTGTAGGCACTATTTGGACAGCACGCGCACCTCGACCACTGCGGCTTGCTACCCCTACTCGTGAAGCAGGGTTTCGAGGGCGAGGTCTATTGCACGAAGGAGACAGCCGATCTGACGAGACTCATTCTTGATGATGCCGCATTTCTCTCGCACAACAGTGAAATCGCCAAAGCCACAGAAAGGATCGTGTTCGTAGTGCCCGGGGATGGCACCCCGTGCTCCAAGCATGAGCTTGTAACGGGCCTTGACGTGGAAATGTATTCGACCGGTCACATCCTCGGCGCAATGTCGTTCCGGATCTGCTGGCAGAACGGCAGCGAAGAAAAATCGATTACATTCTCCGGCGACGTTGGCTCCGCAGTCCCTGGGCGTGAGCACCTGCCCCTTCTCAAGTCGTGGCAGTCGCCGCCGCACTCCGATTACGCGGTGGTAGAATCAACATATGGCGCCCGTGCGCGGCCGAACGACCACAAGAACTCCAATGCCCGACTTGCTCGGCTCGGACAGGTAGTCGACCGTGCGGTGCTTGAGCGCCGTGGTACCCTGATCATTCCGTGCTTCGCTATAGACCGAACGCAGTCCGTGCTCTTCGATCTGAGCATTCTTTATGCGCAAAAACCGGGGAAGTATTGCGATGTGCCTGTCTATTTCGACGCGCCGCTGGCCTCAAAAGTAAACGCGCTCTATGGGCAGAGTTTAGGATGGGAGATCAACGAAGTTATTGGTCGTACCGACCGTTGCCGGAATGGGTTACCGCGTGGCACTGTAAAGAGAATCCACACTGTGCTCGGTTCGGACTACGAGCCCAGACACAAGGCGCAGCGGGCGAGCTTGGCCAGCGGTTCCATCCAACCGGCCATCCTGATCACCGGCGGGGGTATGTGCGAGGGCGGTCGCGTAATGACCTACCTCGAGAACCTGTTGCTTGACGAGAAGACGACAGTCCTGTTCACGGGCTACATCTCTCCTGCCACTGTGGGTGGTGCGATCCTCAAAATCCGCTCCGTGCCGTTAGAGGAGCGTTCCGACCTGGATGGCGAGGTGTCGTTCGAGGTCCGTGCAAACGGTGGAGCGGCGCGCAAGATCGTCATCCCGTACAGTGATGTCAAGGCACGCATCGAGATGATCGATGGTTACTCCGGCCACGCCGACCGGGATGATCTGCTGGAATGGTGCTTCCCTGTTTTCGGCGGCGAACGCAGAATCGTCGGCCGCAGGATATTTATCGTGCACGGCGACATCGGTGCGCGCCGGGGCCTGCGGGAAGCACTGGACGAACGATCCCGATGCCTGTGTGACAACGGGGAGATCGCGGAGACGCCATGCGTGACGTTGCCGAACGATCAGAAGCAGTGGTTCGATCTCGACGGCAGCGACTGGGAAGATGCATGCTCTGAAGCGACCAATATCGCTCCCGTCGTTTCCCTCGATGAATGGCCGACAGGCACTACGTGCGGATAGTCTGACCCCTCCACCATCCGGGTCCATAGTCTGGACAAGATGACAGAGTACAACGAGGCTCCCGTCGATGAAGTTTGGGCGGCGGCGGGTGGGTTGAGGGGCGGCGAACGGCTGGTGCCACTTTGCTACGAGGCGAATTTCCACCTCCCAACCTCCTCGAACACCATCCGCGCTTCCGCTGAGGGATACAGGCACAACCTCCTGAATGAGTCGACTAGACCCCGCACGAAAGCCCTTGGGAATTCCCGAGGGCTTTCGTGCTTTTAGGGCTTTTTACCTTTCTCGAAATCATTTTGAAACACACTTGCGGCCTTCCTGCGGCCTTGGCAACTCGAGTTATCCCCCGAATTATGCAGGTTAAAGCGCAGAGTTTTTTTTATTTTCTGCAACTTTTCTTCAAATCGGCCGATAGAAGGGGAAGCGGAAGATCCATCCGGCGGGTGATGGAGATAGAACCTGGCGAAGTGTGTTGATTTTTGGACGACGAGTGCGATCCTGAACATGGCAACGATGAGACCTGATCGGTCTGAAGGAGTGAAATGTGTGATGGATGCTGAAAAGAGGACGGGCGAGATGCTCCTCAGACAGGATCTGAGGGATGATTTTGTCCTGCTTTCGACCATGGAAAAACAACTGGTGCAGCTCATGTCCATTTACCTGCTGCCGACCAAGCGGATCGATCTCGTCAGTATGGCGATCAAGTGGTTTCGAAACGCTGATGTGGTCGAACTCAACCTTCGCGGGAAGGTGGAAGAGACATATAAATCTTGCCGTGATCAGAGATTCCTCGACGCGGGCAGCCATGGGGTTTGCTGTAACAAATTGATTGTCGAGGAGGTTACTCAGTCGGCGGTGCTGGATGGAACCTTTGGAAAAATCGCCGCGTTTGTGCAGAGGGAGACTGCTCATGATGCCAGGTATTGGGGACAGTTCGGGCTTCTCTGCCAGGCGTTCAGGATTGCTGTGTACAGTGGTGATGAGATAGGCGCCGCCTCGATATATCGCGAGGTGCTCGATGAGCTCAAGCACGAACACCGTTACAATACCGATCCGATTATTCAGATCCTTTCGGCTACACGTGACCGACGTATATGGGATCTGATTCCTCCCAGCTTGGCGTACGATGGATTGGCGAAGCTATACGAACACTCTCAGTTCGAACTCGACGGTGACGCTGATCTCGTTGATCTTGGGTTGTACGTTTGGCCAAAACTGAACAGCGCAACCGATGGGCGTCTCATGCTGCTCATTGTCATAGAGAGTGTTCTTTGCGGCCGCTTCACGGACGCCAGGAGGCTGGCAGGTGAGATGGCAGGGCACTTTGCGCTTTGCGCCGATGGAATGCTGGAATACTTCGCTGATAACCACGAGAAGTCCGTTCAAAAATTTACTGAGGCGCTGACCTTGTACCGCCGGGAAGAACGCCGGAAACGTCTGTACTGGAACAACTTCGCCGGGGTTGTGTACATTTTGGCGCTTTTACGCTCGGGTCGACACGAGAATTTACTGGTTGCGCGGGACTTGCTGAAAGATGCTGACGCCCGAACCAATAAGTCCTCTTTTCAGAGAGTGTTCAGAAAACTGGAGAAGGTCGTCAAATGGCGGATAGAGCCTGGAGGTAAAAGGAAGCTCTGGGAATACGGAGCGCCCTGGAGTAGCTGGCGAACGGTTGATTTGCCCGTTTTTTTCGATGTCATGGTGGAGACCTGGATCGACGCGGAGGGGGTGAAAGAACATGCAGGGGCCGTCGAGGTGTTGGAAGGGTATCTCGAATTCTTGGAATGCACCAACTATCGATTGCTGACCGATGAAGTGCATAAGGTATTGGACCTGATCTGCCCGGCGTCGGCTCCGAGCAAGCTAGATGGCTCGAATCTGGATGACGAAATTGTCGTTAGCATGGCAGACGCTCAAGTTCCGATGGCCAAGTGGGAGGTTGCGCTAGAAGCGCTCTCACGCATTGGAGAAGGACTGACGAGCGACAAAACGGTCGTCAAGGCCACGGAACGAGAGAAGCGCCTGTCATGGCGAATTCGTGAAACCGGAGGATCGGAGTGTGACTCATGGAGTGTCAATCCGTGCGTTCAGACAAAGGGAAAGAAGGGGCGATGGACCAGGGGCTCTTCGTTTCCATACAAGAAGCGTTTCGAGTCGGGTTTCGATCGCGAGTTCATGACTGATCAGGATGAACGGGCCTGCCTCGCGTTGGAGTCGGATGATCGAAATACAGGAATTGGTTACTATTACATCTTCGGCGACTACCGGGAGGTTTTGTACGAGCTTGCCGGACATCCGTTGGTTTTCTGGGACGATAAGCAACTTGTTCCGGCCGAAGTAATCGAGACCGAGCCTCGCCTGGAGGTGAGGAAGATTAACAATAGGTTTCAGTTGTGTGTCCATCCCTCGTCTGTGGATCAAGACGGCTACGGCGTGCTGAGAGCTGGCGACAACAAAATTCTGGTCTACAAGTTTTCAAGCGAGCAAATGCAAGCAAAGAAGGCCCTGGGCGAGAAGGGACTACAGATCCCTGAAAGCTCGCTGGAGAAACTGGGAAGCACTCTGTCCCAAGTAAGTGGATTCATTGATGTGCATTCCGACGTGGCTGTCGGAGGTGCGTGTTCGACGCCGGTTGAGCCGAGCGCAGAAATGGTGCTGAGGCTGGAGCCAAGGAGCAAGGGGCTGATCCTGACACTGCTGGTCAGACCTTTCGGAGAGTCGGGGCCGTCGTATGAACCGGCAAGGGGAACCCAGCATGTGTTTGCTGTTGTAAGTGGAGAGAAGGTATCGACCTCAAGAGATCTGAAAAAAGAAAAAGAAAGCTATCTCGAGTTATTGGATCGATTGGGGCTCGATCCGGAAGGGGTGACGAAGGGCACGCGCTTTATCTTTGAAGCTCCCGAAGATGCGCTCGAACTGCTGTCCGTGATCGACCCACTGCGGACCGAGTACCAGGTTGAGTGGCCCGAAGGGGTCAAAATGAGGGTGACGCAAAGACTGACGCCGGATTTCATGACGTACAATATCAGCAAGAAACGCAAATGGCTGGAAGTGTCAGGCCGGTTGATCGTTGACGAGAACCATGTCGTCGAGGTGGCACAGCTCCTCGAGATGATGGAAAAGGAGGAGTGGGGGTATATTCCCCTTGGCGATGGCCTGTTTGTCCAGCTGGGAAACGCGCTGCGAAAACAGCTGGAGAGACTGAAAGCCATTGGTACTTCCAACAAGAATGGCGTTCTTCAGATCGGAATGGCCGGAGCTTCGGCGTTGAGTGACGTTGTTTCCGGTTCAGGCGCAGTGGAGGCAGACGCGCAATGGAAAAAGCTGGATGAGAAGCTGCGCGGAATAGACACGTTCGTAGCGGAAATGCCGTCCACTCTTCAGGCCACATTGAGAGACTATCAGCGCGAGGGCTTTCACTGGATGAGCCGCCTGGCTCACCTGGGTCTGGGGGCATGCCTCGCGGACGACATGGGAATGGGAAAGACCGTTCAGGCCCTGGCGGTGCTATTGGACAGAGCTGGCGACGGGCCGGCGTTGGTTGTCGCTCCCACGTCCGTGTGTCAAGTCTGGATGGAAGAAGCCCGGCGCTTTGCTCCTGCGTTGAACATCAAGAGACTGGGTGCCAACGGACGCGGCGAATTAGTAGAGAGTATGGGCAAGTTCGATGTCCTCGTTTGTAGCTACGGACTTTTGCAGAGAGAGGCGAAGGCGCTCAAAGCGCACAGGTGGACCACGGTTGTGCTCGACGAGGCCCAGTTTATCAAGAATCGTTCCAGCGAACGGGCCAGGGCAGCGTTCGGGCTTCGCGCCGATTTCAAAATTGTGACGACAGGAACGCCGGTTGAGAACAGGCTGGCGGAACTGTGGAGTATCTTCAATTTTCTCAATCCCGGCTTGCTGGGCTCCTACCCCGGATTCTTTAGATCCTTCGAGAGCCCCATTCAAAAGGACGGCCATTCAGGCCTCCTGGCTACGCTTAAATGGATCGTTTCACCTTTTATTCTGCGCAGGACCAAGAGTGAACTTCTGGAGGAACTGCCGGAGCGAACGGAGATTACCCGTTACGCGATTTTCGGGAAGAAGGAGGCCGCATTCTACGAGTTGCAAAGACGGCAGGCCGAGTCTTTGGTCAAAGCAGTCGATCCGATCAATGCGCCTATCGCGATCATCACCATGCTGACGAGGCTCAGGCAGGCATGCTGCCACCCGCGACTGCTGGAACCCGATGCTGATATCCCCAGCGCCAAACTCGAAATACTGAAGGAGATTGTTTCCGAACTGAAAGCAGGTGGTCACAAAGCGCTCGTGTTCAGTCAATTCGTCAAGTACTTGAGTATCGTACGCGAGTGGCTTGATGATCAGGGTATCGCCTACCAGTATTTGGATGGGGCGACTCCGGCCAGCAAGCGAGTTCAGGTGGTGGACGATTTTCAATCGGGGAAGGGAGATGTTTTTCTCATAAGCATCAAGGCGGGTGGGTTCGGTTTAAACCTGACTGCGGCCGACTATGTAATCCACCTCGATCCGTGGTGGAATCCAGCGGTAGAAGACCAGGCATCCGACAGGGCCTATCGTATAGGTCAAATCAGGCCGGTCACTGTTTACAGGATTGTTGCCGCGAATACGGTGGAGGAGAAAATCCTTCATTTGCACGGTGAAAAGAGGGCTCTCGCGCAAGGCATTTTGCAAGGGGCTGACAAAGTCGGCGGGATGAACGCTGCGCAATTGTTTGAGCTACTCCGAGACGTAATACGCTCCTCTTGAAGCGTCTTGCCGCCTTGCTGGTAACTGCGATCATTTCGTAATTCCCGAGTTCTGCCACGGCCCGCCGGGGGGCCATATCGCAACGAAGCTCGTGCCGCTGTCGAGCGCTTGAATCACGGGCATGATAAAAGCCGAAATCACCGAAACGGCTTCGCTCAACTCCAGCGTGTTTTTATCAATATCGATCTTGTCGAGAAAAGCGCTCCATTGAGCTTGTTTCGTTGGGTTGGACGCGAACTGGTTTGTCAATGCGATAGGCGTTTCGGCTGGCAGCGCCATTGTCCGATGTTCGAATGTGGCACGAATCGCCCGTGCGAGTAGAGGCCCCTCGAAACCCATCCCTCGCGTTAGGGTCCAGATGTCGTAGAAGTCCTTCATCCGGCTGTTGAGAATGCCCAGAAAAACCATCGCCTGGAATTTCTCCGCGACGACGCTCTCGCGTGAATACACCAGCAACCTTGGAGCGTTCATTTTAAGAATCGTCGGGTAATCGACCTCGATCGGCGCAGGAATGACCGCGTCTCCGAAGCCGATATCGACCTGCATGGAAGCTCTGGCTCTTTCCAGGAGTCCGAGGAATCGGATTCTGGCGCCGATGTAATCGGCGTCTTCCTTGATCTGTTCGGTCGTTATTGTATCGGTGTCGAAGACCATTCCATCCGCTTCCACCTCGGTGCGGCAGATTTCTCGAAAAGTGTGTCGCAACCCATCCAGCGAGTTGTCGATCTGTCCGAGGAGGTCGACGTCTCGGGTGGCACGGGACATTGGCGCATCCCACACGCGGAACATGAGCGCGCCCTTGAGTGTGAATTGCCGGCCATGTGGCGAACGCGAGAGCCGGTACAGGAACCGCTCCATCGCGTAGTACTGGAAGACTTCCTGGAACGGACGTGATGTTTCACGGGCGTGGTTCATCAACCGTGCGCGAACCGAGGCGGCGAGATTCACGATCACAGGAGCGCCTCCATATACGGCATCATGACCTTCTCCACCCTGCAGTTACGTGCCTGATCGAAAAGTTGTTGCGGTGTACTACCCCGTTTTTTCCACCATTCCTTGAGTGTTTCAAGGGCAACGTCCATGCCGATCTTGTTCCGATACTTGAAGCAATCGGCGACCGTTTTTTCCGGGCTGTAGATCCGTACCTTGACTCCATCGAGCTTGTGAACCTCGATCCCTTCGGAGAATGCCTTTTTCGAGAAACGATAGACGTGAATTGGAGGGAAATCGATTCTCGGTGCCTCTGCCCCGCGTTCGAGGGCGACATCCACCCTGTGGGGAATCTGCGTGGTGAGATCGTGGTATGCAGCTGCGGAGATCAGGCAGATGACACCTCGTGGCGCTCGCATGGCGACGGTGACGAGGTCTGGATTTCCGAGGGGCGGGAGAGAAGCGAGCCGGTACACTCCGCGACTGACGCGTTCGACCTCACCGGCTTCGAGCATCGTGTACAGCGTACGACGAGACAGCCCATGCCTGAGAGCCTCGGACATTCGCAGCATTCCACCCTGTCGGGTAAAGATGGCCCTGGCTTTTTCTATAGTGCTTTTCATGATCTCGTTTTTGCCGTGAGACATATTACCATCATAAATTATTAAGTGCATGTTTTTTGTTCGGATCTGAAATGTCAATAAAATCTGGTCTCAAAATCGCTTGCGGGTGCTCTATCATCCACTCAAACACCATCCGCGCCTCCTCCGTCGGCTCCAGACACAAAGTTCTAAAAGTGTCTACTTGACCCCGCCGAAACCCTGTCGAGAAATCGGCAGGGTTTTTGCGTATTTAGGGGGGTGCGTTTCGTTTCTCAACCGTTCTTCTCCTGCCTGTTGCCGCTATGTTGCCGTTTCATCGGCAGCATCGCTTGAGTCCGACGTCCGCCCGACTCATCGAGATTCGTTCGTGGGGCAACGAGAACACCAAGAACTCCGGCTACACCTTCGTCATTCAAACTGAGGAGCAGTTCAACCTTTTCCTTGAGGCGGTCGGCGATAAGACGGAATAATGTGGTCGGAATAGAGGAGGGCCGAAATAGTGATTTCGCGCCCTGGCCGTCTGGAGGGAATTTGGAATCTAGCAATATGTTCAGCTCTGATCCACAAGTCGCAAAAAAACAAATGCTGACGGTCGTCTTCTTGATGACCGCTTTTGGCCATGCGGACGGCAAGTTCGACATGGCAGAAAAGCGCTTTGTTCAAGAGAAGATCGCAGTGCTGGTCGAGAAGCGCATACTGCAAGCCGTTTCCAATCCACTGGCGCGTCACGCCACGATCGATCGGGTGACCGCGCAGTTTCAGCGCGTGGCGGCCAGAATCGACCGGGAGATCGTCGCGCTGCTCAGTGAGTCGGTGGCCGAGGGCGAGAGTCAGGAGCAGTTCGTCCTCTCCAAGATCACCCTGCGTTGCTACGAGCTCCTGCGTCCGTTCGACGAGGCTGCGCGCGAGGTACTGTACGAGATCGTCGACGATTTCATCCTGGCAGATGGTGTCGCCCATCCGGCCGAAGAAAAGCTCAGGGACGACCTCAAACGGCTCCTGGCCGAATCCATCGAGATCACCGAATTCGAGGTGGTCGAGGATGAGTCGGCGCAGCACGTTCATCTTTCAGAAGAACAGTCGCTCGTCCCCCGCACTGACGATCATCCATTCTTCACTCGCCTGGAACGGGCCTACCCTCGCGATCCCCAGGGTTTCGTTCAGCTGGCCAGGGACGACGTGGAACTGGTGCGTAAAGTGAGAAGCACGCTCGACGAACGGCGCGCGGCTGGAGCAGGCCGGCTGACGGGCGTTCGAAGTTTCGCCGATCTTGCCGGTCAGGCGCCGTTCCTGGACGGACACGTGTACGTGCTACCCCCGGATCCGAATACCGAGTACGAGCTGATTGTGCTCGGTGATTTGCACGGATGTTATTCGTGCCTGAAGGCCGCACTCATGCAGACCGACTTCCTCGCCAAGGTGCAGGCACACGCCGACGATCCCGCCGGGACGCCAGACACGCGGCTGGTCCTACTCGGTGACTACATCGATCGCGGTCGGTTCAGCTACGACGGCATCCTGCGCGCGGTGATGCAGCTCTACGTCACCGTACCGAATGCCGTGTACATGCTGCGCGGCAACCACGAATACTATCTTGAGCACGAGGGCCGCATTTTGGCCCCGGTGCGCCCGGCAGAAGGCATGATGAATCTGGAAGGCATTGCCGGCGACGCCTTCTTCAAGGAGTACATGCAGATGTTCGAGGAGCTGCCCACGTCGCTCGCATTCGACCGCATCTTCTTCGTCCATGCCGGCATTCCGCGCGATGCAACTTTGCGTGACAAGTGGCAAGATTTGTCGTCTCTGAATGACCCCGATCTGCGCTTTGAGATGATGTGGAGCGATCCGAGCGATACAGAAGCGGTCCCCGACGAACTGCAACAAAAGGTCGCTCGTTTTGGCTACGGGACAGCGCAGTTTCGGAACTTCATGGCCAGGATCGGTTGTTCGGCGATGGTGCGCGGGCACGAGCGCATCGTCGAAGGCTTCCGCGCGACGTACGAATTTCCTGATGCGAGCCTGTACACGCTGTTTTCGGCCGGGGGCGAAAACTGCCTCGATCTGCCCGAATCCAGCAATTACCGCGACGTGACGCCGCGCGCACTCACGATCCGGTGGCGCGACGGCGTGAGCACCGTCACGCAGTTCCCCATCGACTGGGCCCACTACAACGCCTCCGAGCGCAACCGATTTTTTGCGTGAGGGATTGCCGCTACCCTCCTTCGCGCAAAGCGACACCCTCCAAGGCTACGGCGGGTAGAGATCGGCGTGATCAACAACCGCGCGCTCAGTTGTCGTTGGTTTCTTCCTTCGCCGCCAGGCCCAATCTGTTACCGGCCGGACTTCGGGTCAGGATGGTCAGCGCCCCTGCTTCAGCATTCGGCCAACCAGCTTTCCGGTATGAACGCCGTCATTGATCACCAGCTCGCCACCCACCAATATGTGGACAATCCCCGCGGGAGGCTGGACCGGGTCCTCATAGGTCGCCCTGTCTGTTACCTCGTCGGGATCGAATATCATCAGATCGGCAAACTTGCCCTCTTCTATCCGACCTCTGTTCCATAGCTTCATCCTGTCCGCCGGCAGCGAGGTCATCTTCCTGATCGCTTCCTCGAAGCTAAACAGGCCTTCCCGGGCGAACCTCAGCACCCTGGGGATGCTCCCGCAGTACCGCGGGTGGGGATAGCGATTCTTCGCGACGCTATCAAACGCAATCGCGCGGCTGTCGGTCGCGATTATCGTGTCGGGATGCTTCAGCAGATACTTCATGTCTTCCTGGTTCATGTCGTGCCCGACGATCTTCACCACGCCGTCGTTCTCGATCAGTATCCGGATAAACGTGTCGAGCACGTCTTCACCGCACTCCCTGGCGATCTCTTCGATGTTCTTTCCCGCAACTCCCTTGGAATTCGACGCATGGGTAATGGTGATCTTGTCCCATGAGCTGCCGCGGAGCTTCAATTCCTCGGCGATCTCCCTTTTTATCCGCTGTTCCAGCTCCGGATCCTGGGCGATACCGGCCAGCCTCTCCCGGTCGTTCTCACAATTGGGAAAGATGTCCTCAAATCCTCCTCCCCAGGCAGCATATGGGTAGACATCCCAGGTGACGTTGATCCCACGATCGTGCGCATCGGTCAGGTAATTCATCAACCGCTGGCTCTCTCCCCAGTTGTTTCTTCCCGCCAGCTTCAGATGTGAGATATGCACCGGGCAGCCGGACTCCTCGCTGACCTGCAGCGCTTCGTCAATGGCCTCCCACAGACCCCGATCCTCGTTCCTGATGTGGGTTGAATAGAACGCATCGTGCCTGACCAGCACCTTGCACAGCTCGATCAGGCCCCGCCTGGTGGCGAAGGTTCCTGGGAAATACTCGAGCCCCGTGGACATGCCGTAGGCGCCCATTTTCAGGCAGTCCTCCAGCAACAAGGCCATCTGTTCTATCTCTCTTTCGGTTGCGGCTTCCTCGCTCTTGCCCATGATGTTGGTTCGCAAGATGTTGTGCCCGATCAGCGGCAAAACATTAATTCCCAGCCGGGGCAGGTGATTCAGGTACTCCTGAAACGTGTTCCATTCCATCTTCAGGTCTTCGGCGCCCAGGCTGGTGGACAGGATGTTCTTCACGGTCTCTCGGTTCTCGCCCTCGAGGATCGGCGCGAATGATTGACCGCAGTTCCCCCAGACCTCGGTGGTAATGCCCTGAAAGATCTTGCTCTCGAAGGAAGGGTTCTTGTAGACCGTTGCATTCGAATGACCATGGATGTCGATCACGCCTGGTGCCACGATCAAGCCCTTGGCCTGTATCACTGCGCCTGCGCTGGATAGCTTGCTACCGATCTCCACGATTTTACCACCGGCGATTCGGATGTCGGCCTCGAATCTTTCCCTACCCGTCCCGTCGATGATG
Source organism: Deltaproteobacteria bacterium (assembly GCA_030595125.1). Classification (GTDB taxonomy): domain Bacteria; phylum Myxococcota_A; class Polyangia; order JAAYKL01; family JAAYKL01; genus JAUVAN01. The sequence goes on along the minus strand of JAUVDV010000089.1, from coordinate 2,827 downwards.
GTCCCGTCGGCGATTACCAGGTCCGAGCTAGTTCCCATGGAGATTCCTTTCGCGTGGACAGGGGTTCTTCATATTGAACGTCGGTTGATCTATTGTCTTCTTCTCCACGTAAGGTGAGGTCATTGCGGAGAGCAACGCACCGTAGTTCAACTCGAACTCGATCTCTTTCCCCACCTCGAGTTCTTCCTCCCTGGCGTCGACAATGATGTGATCGCTGCTCGCTCCGATGACTTCGATGTCCAGACGGGGCGTCAACCCCTTTACAACCACATCCTGCAATCCGATACCAAGTAGGGCTCGATTCATCGGCCCACGATCGCGAAATTTCGGGACGTTGCCGAACGCATCCTGACATATTTCCCCGTAGGGTTTTGATGGCTTCACCTTCGATTCGATGACCTCGGCGACGAGCTTGAATGCATCGGTGAACAGTCCGGGTATCGGTCTTCTACGGAGGGTTTCCCTTCCGAGATAGATCGATTCGCCCAGTCGCAAATTGTTGACTCGGCCCACGTCTTCGGTGGACGTGAACCAATCGTAGTTCGCCGAGTTACCGCCGGAGACATACTCCAGCTTGACCCCGAATTTGTCCTCGATCTCACAGGCCAGCGACGACAGTCTTTCAATGTTCTCCTTGCCCGGCGTGACTCCCCCGAAGCACGCCAGATTCGTTCCAATTCCAGCCAGGAGGACGCCGTTCTTCCTTTGCACCCGTTCCGCGGCCCGTAGCAGCTCCGTGGGCATCAGGCCCTCCCGCAGATCGCCTAGCTCCACCATCAAGATGATCTTGTGAATCGTGTGTTTCTCGGTGGAAATCGCCGAAAGCAGGTCGACTACCGACAATTCCGAGTTGAGGCTGATGTCGGCCTCTCTCACGACGGATTCTGCCTGGCTTGGCCCTGGAGACCTCAACAGAACAAAATTTGCCTCGATGCCGGCCTGACGCATCCTCACGATATTCTGTACTCGTGAGTCGGCGAGCGTATCGATTCCCGCATCTACCAGGGCACCGGCGACGGCTGGATTTCCACAAACTGCCTTGGTTACACCGAACAGGCCGATTCCCCTCGCCGCGTACAGCTCTCTGAGATTTTGTGCGTTATGCGAGATCTTTTTGAGATCGATCTCTATCCTGGGTGTCATCATCGAACGGCGAACTCGACTTGTCGTAGCTCTGGGAATACCTCGAAGAGCTTTTTCACGATTTTATCGCATCCGTGCTTCAGGACGTCCGTCGTTGGGAGACCGTATTTATCTTCGTACGTCGCAACGGTTTGCTCGATATCTGCGTCTAGCATGTCTTCATGGTTCAGCGTGATGGCGATGACCTTTGCCCCGGAGATGATCTCGTTCAGCTCGATCTCGCTCTTCAGCGTGGGCATCGCAATCCCCGGAAAGTCACAGCGGTCCTTTCTCCTCGGTGGGTGCTGAAGGATAATCGCGCTGGGCTTCGCCCCTCTGATGATCGCGGTCGAGGAGGTGAACGCCGGATGACTCAGCGCGCCTTGTCCCTCGACCACAATCATATCCGGCTGGTCGGTCTCGGCAGCTTTGATCACCGCGTGTTCCACTTCGCCGGTCTGGAACCCGGAGCTCAGCACGTCGACAGCCACTCCGTATTTCGCGCCCTGGAGCAGTCCGGTTTGACCGGTGGCGATGAATGACACACTCAGTCCCCGTTCGCGCAGCGCCTCGACGAGGCGGATCGCCGTGGTCCGCTTGCCGACAGCGCAATCCGTGCCGAACACTGTGACCACGGGAGTCTTGATCTGGGCGATGCGTCCGCTGAAGATGTGCAAGTCTTTCCTCGGCGGAGGCTTTCTGATGTCCTGGATCTGGACATCGCACTCGAGTGACACGCGGATGAACTCCGCGTCCTCGGTAAAGAATTCGGGCAGGCCGTTGATGATGTTCATCCCCATTTTCATCGCGGTGATGATCACCGCTCTCTGTGAGCCATCGAGGTATGATGCGAGCGGCGCGATACCGTAGATGAAGTACTTGGGAACGTAGTCGAGCTTGTCGGTGGCATCTGCCAGATCCCGGAAGACCGGGATGCCGTTTTTCACTCCGTCAAGAAACTCTCCGGCGTCGAGCCTGGCTTTTGTGCTATCGACCACCCCGACGATCTCGTATTTTTCAGAATGTCTTACCAGGCCGTTGGTGACCTTCCCATCCAGCTTCCCCAGCTGACCCTCACCGTAGACGATCGCCTTCGCTCTTGCTTCTGGACGCAGTGGCAGCCGACCGGCGACCTTGCGGTTCAACTTCCCTGATCCGCCGTCGCGATAACCCAGCTCGCTTTTTCGGATCGGGATTATCCCCGTTGATCCTCTTTCCATAGGAACGCTTTCCTTTCATGTTGCGACTCCGTCGCCGGGTGTAGGGGCTGCACTATCGCTGAGGAAGTGAAGACCAATGGGCTTTCGGTGGTCGGTCCTTATCGAGATCGTTGATCGGAGGCTCCGGTCTGTCAAGCCTGATATCCAGCTGTGTTGGGAATCTGTTGATCCAGCCTTCCCGTCATAGCTTCAGAGGGTGTCGATAAACTTTCATTTGGTTTTACCAAACTCGACCAGAACATCCCGCGCGCGGATAGTGAGATGTTCCACTGATCCTGGTCCTATTCCGATGATGTAAAGTTTTCCATTTTGTGTCATTGTAACAGTCTCATTTTGCGATTGCAATTGTGATCCTTCCATATACTCTCTTCCTTAGTATCAGTTCTTTATTATTTGATAGTGCCAGTGCGGCAGGTTCTGCCACACCATTTAAGCCAAAACGGTTTGCCTGTGAGGCAGAGGGCGCATCAAATCGATTTAATACA
>JAUVDV010000143.1 GCA_030595125.1 Deltaproteobacteria bacterium | reverse complement strand
CCAACCTGGACGGCCTGAGCGGCATCACCGGTTGGGTGGGTGGGGACTTGGACATCGACGGAAACGCCGCCCTTGCCAACCTTGACGGGCTTAGCGGCATCACCTTTGTGGGATGGAAAGTGGGGATCGCCGATAACGTCTCCCTGCCAGACTGCGAGGCTTGCGACCTACTGGACCAGCTCACTCCCGCCCCCTCGGTGATCGATGTCCATGACAACCTCGACGACTCATGCACGCCGGTTCCGGCAAGTTGTCCGTAAGGAAGCGTTATCGTAACACCCGGCGCATTACGAACTATGCTTGACAGACGTCAGCCCCCTTCAGCAACTACATATTCCTCCGATACTGTCCACCCACCTCGTACAGCGCCTCGGAAATCTGTCCCAGAGAAGCATACCTCGCGGTCTCCATCATCTGGACGAAGATGTTCCCACCCTCTAAGGCCACCTTCTTGAGCTTGCCGAGGGTCTCCTCGATCTTGGCGCTGTTGCGTTCCTGAAGAGCGTGACAGTTGTCAATCTGCTCGGCCTTTTCCTCGGGCGTCGCGCGGCGCAGCTCGATATCTTTTGGAATCATTTCTTCCGCGTTCTCGTTCAAATACGTATTGACGCCGATGATCGGCAGTTCGCCAGTGTGCTTCATGTGCTCGTACAGCATTGACTCGTCCTGGATCTTGCTGCGCTGATACTGGGTCTCCATCGCGCCGAGCACGCCGCCGCGCTGCGAGATACGCTCGAACTCGGCCAAAATGGCCTCTTCCACCAGCTCGGTTAGCTCCTGGATGATGTACGACCCCTGCTGTGGGTGCTCGTTCTTGGAGAGGCCGAACTCCTTCAGCGTGATCATCTGAATGGCCATGGCTCGTCGCACCGACTCCTCGGTGGGCGTGGTGATCGCCTCGTCGTACGAGTTTGTGTGCAGAGAGTTGCAATTGTCGTAGAACGCCAGCAACGCTTGGAGCGTTGTCCGGATATCGTTGAACTGCATATCCTGGGCATGGAGTGAGCGACCCGATGTCTGAATGTGATACTTGAGCTTCTGGCTACGCGCGTCCGCCCCGTACATCTCCCGCATGGCCACTGACCAGATGCGTCGCGCCACCCTGCCGATCACAGCGTACTCGGCATCCATACCGTTGGAGAAGAAGTAGGAGAGATTGGCCGCGAATGAGTCGATGGGAAGCCCTCGGGACAGGTAGTATTCCACGTAGGTAAAACCGTTGGCCAGGGTCAACGCCGTCTGGGTGATCGGGTTCGCGCCGGCCTCCGCGATGTGATAGCCGGAGATGGAGACAGAGTAGAAGTTACGAACGTTGTTCTCGATGAAAAACTCCTGGATGTCCCCCATCATCTTGAGCGCGAAATCGGTGGAGAATATGCAGGTATTCTGTGCCTGATCCTCCTTGAGAATATCCGCCTGAACGGTTCCCCGCACTGTGGACAGAGTATTTCTGCGGATTTCGGCCAGCTCCTTCTCGGATGGAGATCTATCGTTTTTTGCTTTGAATTCGTCCACCTGACCGTCGATGGCGGCGTTCAGGAAGAACGCTAGCATCATGGGCGCGGGACCGTTGACCGTCATGGAAACCGAGGTCGTCGGCGCGCAGAGATCAAACCCCGCGTAAAGTTTTTTTATGTCGCCAAGGGAGCAGATAGAGACTCCCGAGTCGCCCACTTTCCCGTAGATATCCGGGCGTATGTCGGGGTCCCGGCCGTACAGAGTGACCGAATCGAAGGCAGTTGAGAGCCGCTTGGCGTCGTCGTCCCTGCAAAGATAGTGAAACCGCGTATTGGTCTTCACGGGGCCACCCTCCCCCGCGAACTGTCGCTTGGGATCCTCCCCTGTTCGCTTGAAGGGGAACACTCCGCAGGTATAGGGGAAAGTGCCCGGAACGTTTTCCAACATCAGGTACTCGAGTCTGTCCCCGTCGTCCTTCAGGTCTGGAACCACTACCTTCGGGATCTTGACACCGGACAGGGTCTCGGATGTCAACTCGACGGTGAATTTCTTGTCACGCACCTTGTAGGTGAATGTGTCCCCCTCGTAACGAGCGCGAAGCTCATCCCACCCGGCGAGGAGCTTCTGTGGGCCTTCACCGAGCTTCTCGGTCAAGTCTTTCACTCTCTCATCCACACCTGCAGCGTTCCCGAGCTCCTCCCTGGCGGTACGAAGGTGCTGGATCTTACGCGCGATGAGGGCCTTGTCCCTCGCCGTTTTTTTGTACGAACGCACGGTGTTGGCAATCTCTCCGAGGTACTGGACCCTGTCGATGGGAATGACCGAAGACGTGCTGGAATCCCGGACGATCCGATCGGATGGAATCTTGCACTCGAAATCGCTGTTCAATTTCTCCTTCAGGATCTCCACCATCCCGGCGTAGAGCCCGTTCACGCCCTCGTCGTTGAACTTGGAGGCGATTGTTCCGTAGACCGGCAGCTCCTCCAGAGGCGTATCAAAATCGTTCTTCGAGCGTCGAAGTTGCCGGCGAACATCTCGCAATGCGTCCTGTGAGCCCTTGCGCTCGAACTTGTTGATGACGATCAGATCGGCATAGTCGATCATGTCGATCTTCTCGAGCTGTGTGGGCGCTCCGAAATCGGAGGTCATCACGTACATTGACAAGTCAGACACGTCGATCACCTCGGTGTCCCCCTGCCCTATCCCCGATGTCTCGACGAATACGATGTCGAAACCTGCTGCCTTGACCACATCGATTGCGTCACGAATTGTCACCGGCAGCTCGGTCCGCGAACCGCGCGTTGCCAGAGAGCGCATGTACACACTCGGTCCGTCAATAGCGTTCATGCGAATTCGATCTCCGAGCAATGCACCCCCCGTCCGCCGCTTGGAAGGATCTGCAGTGAGCATCGCCACGGTCTTGTCGGGGTTGTCGTGCACAAAGCGTCTGACAATCTCATCGAGGAGCGAACTCTTCCCGCTTCCACCCGTTCCGGTGATGCCTACCACCGGGGCGCTGTTCCCCGAGGCACGCTCCTTGATAACCCCGGACACCTGCTCCCATGCGCCCTCACCCATCTCCGCCATGGTAATGAGCCTCGCCACGCCAGCCGGATTATCCACTGTCACCGTCGCCGGATCCGGAACCTCCACACCTCTATCGGAATCATCGTCACCATCGGGCACATTGACTGTGTGAAAATCGCTGCGCTCGAGGAGGTCGCCGATAATGCCCGTCAACCCCATCTTTCGCCCGTGCTCCGGATCGTAGATCCGCTCGATCCCGTACGCCTCGAGTTCTTCGATCTCCTCGGGCCTGATAACCCCGCCGCCGCCGCCGAAGATGCGGATATGGTCGCAGCCCAGCTCCACGAACTTGTCGCGCATATACCTGAAAAACTCGTTATGTCCCCCCTGGTACGAAGATATGGCAACCGCCTGAACGTCCTCCTCGACCGCCGCCTCCACTATCTGCGCCACCGAACGGTTATGCCCGAGGTGAATGACCTCGGCGCCGCCGAGCTGGATCATCCGACGCATGATGTTGATGGCCGCGTCGTGCCCGTCGAAAAGGCTGGTGGCGGTCACTACTCTGACCTGGTGCTTCAGTTCGTATCCCTCGCGTCGATGGTCGGTCATGGCTCGTTCGCCTCCTGAAAATACGTTGGACGTACTTCATCACAAGAGCCCATTTTTTTCCATGGGTAAGATCAGATTTCAGGGGTAAACGCGGGTTTCCAACATCGTGCCACCCTGCTGTAGCTCGCTGGCGAGCGGAGCAGGGCCCTTCCCCTTTTACAGGGGAAGGCCGGGATGGGGTTAGTTGGAGAGGTTGGAGAGGAGTCGACTATCAACCATAGACGCCGGTCATGGAGTCCCAGTCGTTGGTGCCGTAGTTGGCATAGCCGGACCATTCCTCTAACCAATCGAGCATCGGGATGTAATTCTCGAGTTCCATGCACGCGGCGTTCATCTCGCAGGTGCAGCCGGAGTTGTCGGTGGCGTCGCAGTTCATGCCCTCGATGGGCTGACCATAGACATCCTCCATGGAAGGATCGTAGAGCACTATCGGGGTGCTATCACTGCTGAAGACCGCCTGGTAGGCGTCATCATTGCCGTCACCATCGAGATCCACGAGTTGCGTCTCGTAGGCCTGCATCAACAGCGAATTGGCATACTCGACCACGCGCGCTGCGATACCTTTTTCGACGGTCTTGCCGAAGATCTCCTCGGTGCCGAACTTCTTGGCAGCATAGAACCTGCCGGTCGGGTTGAAGAAGAACAGGTACGGATCGGGCTGGATATCCGAAGAATACTCCGACCCGGCGGACATCCTCATCATATCCCGCCACCAGTGACTGTCGTTCTCGGGCAGGTAGATGTATGTCCAGGTGACGAGATACTTCTGGACCTCCCAGCCCAGCTGAGACTCCAGCGGCCTGACAAATTCCGGAGCATCGTTGAGGTTCCACGGGTCGTTGGTTTCCCATCCGTCCACACCATAAGCGGAGCAAATGTTAGTTCCTTCCACCGGGAAACATGCCTGCGGTGGGTTCGACCACCACTGGGTAGTGCCGATACCGCCCACGGGATACATGTTCCCGTCGGTGATGGGGGTGCCGGAATCGGTGGTTGCCACCCTCGCTCCCTTGAGGAACTCGTCGTTGGTGAGGCTGTTGGCGAGCCACCTGCGGTACCCGTCCGGGAGCAGGTCGGCCATTGAAGTAGCACGATAGCGGGCATCGACGAAGTCGCCGCGCGAATCGGAAATGAAATGGTCCGCCGATTCGGTCATCATCATCGAGGTCCAGATCTTGTCGTAGTAAGAGCCCGCATTGACTGTGTAGCTCGATGCGTACTCACCCTGATTCGAGTCGAGCCTGTTCTCTACAAGCTTTCCACCCGGTGAGAAGGTTCCGAATGCGCCGTCGGTACCGTAAGCGCCGTTGGGAACGGTTATTGACGCAGCAACCATGGTGTTACCCGACCATGCGGAATCCTCCAGGGAGTAGAGCGTGTCTCTGCCGGCCGGCAAGAAGTGATCACCTGCCTGGGGCCGCTGAGAAAGTCTGATGAAGTGATCGAAAACCATGGTGGATGCGATGATGCTGTCCGACCAGTAGGCTTCCGCGTAGAAGTCCCACAAGACATTGGCAGCGACACCCCAATCGGCGGCCCGCGCCTTCATGTAATTCCGTTGCAGGGCAAGTCCCTTGGCACCGTCACGAATCTTGCCGTTGTAGCGCCCGTTGATGCGACCGGAGGCGCCGCTCACCGAGAAGGTCAGCCTGCCCCGACGGTAGGTGTCGAAGATCTGGAACAACTCCTGCTGAGTCATGATCCAGTTGAAGATTTCGTAGGTGTCCGCGCCGTTGTCGTGACGGTACACCGCCGCGTTGCCAATGTCGGCCCAGCTATCCGTGGCGAAACCGTAAGGCACACGCATTCGACCCTGCTGGTCGATCATGCTGCCAATAGTCTCGTCATCGTTCATCGCCCTGATGTACCCGCCGGGATTCTCGTTGCCGATCGGCGGCCGCAGGGTCCTCCAGGGCACGTAGTCAACCTCTGGCTGACGACATTTGGTGTACACGCCATCACCATTGGGCGAAACTATGAAGGCGTCGAGGACCGGATGGAACTCACCTTCCCATTCTTCATCATAGCGCCCCTGTTTGAATACAGTGGTATCGACCGGCGCACAGTCCTTGATGAGTTCGTAGTGCGTATTCAACTGTGAATAATGAAGGTCGCGGGTGCCGTACTCGTACTGAAACCCAATGATCCCGCCGAAATTGTCCATGTGCTTCATGAGTCCGATGGCCCTTGAGCGAGGATCTTCAAGAGTGTAACCCATGTCCCCGCCCGGATTGGCATAGGACAACGGATACACGGGAGCCGTGTCGCCGTAGAACATGCGAAGGGCAGCCATGTCCCACGCGCCGAGGGTCAGGAAGTCCTGCGAGGCCTCGCCGGGGTAATCCATGACCGATGAGTGGGACCACATCCATATGAGGTTGTCCTCCTCGGCCGGAGTCACCGGGTCGAAGTAACGCGGCCCCAGAGAGGACTCACCGGAGGGATCGGTCATATCGCCGAGCTTCGTGGTGGCGTTGACCGCGCCGTCCTTTGTACGAAGCTGCCAGTATTGCGGCCTGTAGTACATGGAGTCGGATGAACTCACGAAGTTGTGACGGTGCGCCATGGCGTGTCCCATCTCGTGAACGATGACACATGTGTGCACCTTTTGAGCTATGTATTCTATCATCTTGTCGGCGCGTTCCCGCTGCGTCGTCTTATCATCATCTGCGCTGAAGGGGGTGAACTTCTCCTGCATGATCTTGGACAGACCATTGATTGCCACCGGGGCCGCAGTCGCCTCAATTTCGCACATGCCTCTATTGGCCAGGGAACTCTGTTTCAGACGCTCCATGTCGCGCCGAACGGCGAGGTTGCCGCCGCGCAGGGGAGAAACCATGTCCATGAGGCCGGTCGACATGTACATATCCTCCACACCGTAAAGCTGCTGCATCTGCTTGTTCATCAGCTGCGCCTCGATCTCCGTTCCACGTACCTTGTTCATGCGCGCCGTGTAGAGGGAATTCGTTGTGGAGGCCAGCTCCGAGTTGGCCATCACGCCGGTGAATTCCTGCTTGATATCCTTCAGCAACTTGATGGTGTCGCTACCCAGCCCCGGAACCTTCTCGGGAAGAGCCATTGCAACCAGTGAATCATCTGTGGGTTGCTTTTTCGACATTTGCGTATAATCCAGCTCCTTGGCTTCTCTTCCAAGGAAGGCGTCAATACGGCTGCCGAGTTCTTTCTTGGTGAGCGTCTGGCCAACGCCGCCCCGGCTCGCAGCCTCGGCCGCCTTCGACCAGTCCTTGATGTACTCGGCCTCTGTGACGTCCTCGGGGGAAAGCTCACCGGCAGCGAAGCGCATGTAGTCCACAAGACGCTGGGCCCAGTAGCCGTTGACCCATGCCCATACGTTGGAGCAGGACTGGATGGTCTGCCCGTTAACCGGGTCGACCGCGCTCGTCATGATTCCCCATGGCGTCCCGGTACCCGGCTCCTCGATCACGTTGGCCAGGTGGTAGCGGAGATCGCCGCGCCTCACGTTGCGCGCCGCCAGGCACGTCTCCAAAAGCTCAGCGTTGCCCTCTGCTCGGGCCGTGGCGCAGTCATCTGCGGTAATGTCTACGGGCAACCGCTGGTCCGCCGGAGCGCACACATCACTGTCGTTGAACTCCACCGGGCTGTGGCACAAGACGATGGTTTCATCCATCTGCGCGATGCTCTTGACCCCTTCGCTAACCCCACGAACTCCGCCGATGGACTCGGCAAGTTTTGCACAACATTCCAGCTGCGTATTGGGATCGTCGTTCCGGCACTGTTCGTGCACGCCTTCGCGGCTGTGGCGGCAGTCGTCCACTTCCTGGGCCAGAGCGAAAGCGTCATCGTTGTCGTCCTGCTGACCGAAGTACATGGGCCAATCCCGCACGCAATTTTCTTTGTTTCCGCCGTCGGCCGCGTACATACACTCGGAGTACTGGGCAGCCCGGACGGCCGTTCTCAGGCCCACGTCCCACTGATGCACAGCATTTTCGGTTGCGTCGAAGTACATCCGATCGCTTTTATTGGTGTAATACCAGGCCAGTTTCAGAGGCGTCCTGGCGCGGAAGGGCAGCGTGCACTTCTGGGTGAATGTGTCGCACTGGGAGCCCTCAAACCCGGTTGCCGCGGTGACGGCCTCGCACTCGTCAGCGGTGCCGTTGCCGTCCTCGTCCCTGTGGGGGTCTCCCCCTTCGCCCGTCTTGCTGGGAGTGTAGCACTCCACAGGACCTTCCATCACGTTGTCCTCGGCCTTGGCCCATGTACCGGGTCCATTCCACTCGTTGTCGTAATAGTGGGCACGCTCCCAGATCTGGAACCGGGACAGGAATCTGTGATGCAACGCGTCCGTCATGCCGTAGTTGCGCGCGTAGCCCATGCGCTCGGTCCACGCAAAACCGCCGAACGCCTGGAAACGCCATCCGTCCCACTCGAGGGGCTGGAAGTCGTTGTCAACAACGCGGCGGAAGGAGTGACGAAGGGTCAGCTCCACCGGGTTGCACGTGCCGGTCGGCGCCGTGCCGCCGAAGAAATCCGCGTCCAGGTAACATGCGGGGAAGGAGTCGATGCCCCAGCCCAGATGGCTCAGGTCGATCAGGCCGGGCTTGGCAAATGCCTTGGTGGTCACATCGAAGTATCCGCCCTCCAGATCGAAGTACGGCGCGTCCTCGTCGTTTGGATCCTCCACATAATAGGACAGCGGCTCATAAACGATGCCGCCGTATATACCTATTAATGAAAGGGTATCGAAATCGTAGGAGTCCGTGTTGATGTTCTTGGACCAGTCCACACGAACATATTCACGTTCGTACCATGGACGGTCGTAAGTGTTTTCCTCGATCACGTTCAGCTTCTCACCCGTGGTGGGGTTGTAGCTGTTCACGATGTCGAAATGGCTCACGATGGGGAACACCGCTACAATCACACCGTCCTGCGTCTTGAGACCGGTCACATTGCCCTTATTGTCAGAGTAATTGATGCGTTCGTACGACGCGCGAGCAATAAGCATATCCTCGGTGATCTGCCACTTGAGGCGCGACATGGGCTGCGCGTAGGTGGACGTGAACAACCCGCTCTGACCCGCTCCGTAGCCCACATCGACCATGGAGTTCTGGCTCCAGAACTCGGGATCGTCGTCGGCGCTCTGGAAGTCCTCGCCGATGAAGAACGTCTTGGGCAGCGCGTAGGGCTGTACCCGATCGATGGGATCCCGCTCCTCTGCGCACGCGCCGAACAAGACGGCCGCGATCAGAAGAAGGAGCCCGCTCCTGGTTGCATTTCTCATATAAACACCCATTTCCATTTCCTTACTCCTCACTTGAGGTTAGTTGCGACGTGAGACCGGCGAAGTCGAGTCGCAGGTCAAGATAGATCGCGGTATACCTGTTGAAAAACGGTTTCTGATAACTCGAATCCGGCGCCAGTTGCCCGTTCGCCGTGTCCGCTCCTATGGCTACCGTCAGGGCCGGGTTCGGC
>JAUVDV010000203.1 GCA_030595125.1 Deltaproteobacteria bacterium | reverse complement strand
GGGCCGGGAGGTGCGTTGGCCGGCGCGGCCGTGGGAGGCTCATTGGGAGGTCTGTTCGGATGGAGTGCGGACATTGCCTTCGACGACCCGAGGCTGGATGAGTTCGCGGCGGCTCTGGACAAGGACACGTCGGCGCTGGTCCTGGTGGGAGAAGAGACGAGCTTGCTTGACTTCGGGACGGCGGTTGAGCCCTTTGGTGGGGAGGTTATAGACACAAACCTCGACGAGAAGGATATAAAAGCGCTGAGGAAAGCGATGAAGAGCTGAGCAGGACGTCGAGAAGCAGGAGCTGAACCTGTTGATCAGCGATACGGAGTGGGCCACGCGGAAGGCTGCCTGGAAGGCGCCGGAACCCCGCTTTACGCGTGGTTACTACTTGCTGTCCGAGCAGCACATCGAGCAGGCGGACACCGGCTATGACTTCGATTTCCTGAAAGGCAAGGGTGGCGCTCCTCAGGATCCGAGCATTGACTGACCCGATCTAAACCACTTCTAACAAGAGGACAAACGATGACTAAAGAAATGATGACAAAAGAAATCGACGCTGTCGAACCTAATGCGGTTGCGGACATTCCCGGTCCGGACCTGAACACGAAAACGCCGAGGCGCCGCGCGCCCGCTGGGGCCTGCGATTGCCACCTGCATATCTTTGGTAAACCGAACAAGGTAAAGCTGAACCCTGGTCGGGAATACACGCCGGCGGAGGCGGACCTCGAACAGCTTGAGGCAAGAAACAAGGTTCTCGGTATCGATAACGTGGTGGTCGTGCAACCGAGTACTTATGGAATCACCAACGATTTCATCTACGAGCAGGTTCAGGCATTGGGCGAGCATGGCCGGGGAGTCGCGGTCACGGATCTGTCGATGTCCTACAAGGACCTCGAAAAGCTGAACGAAGCCGGCTATCAAGGGACACGCTTCAATGTGGCCGCAGCAGGCGGTACCCCGCTCAGCGAACTGGGTGCCGTTGCCGAGCGTATCGCTCCACTTGGCTGGAACATACAGTTCTTCCTGCAGGTTTCCAAATCGATGGTCGAACTCGCGGATCAAATCGCGAAGTTACCAGTCCCCGTGGTGATCGACCACATGGGCGCGCCCGATCTCTCGCTGGGCGGCCCGGAACAGCCGGGTTTTCAAGCACTGCTAAATCTGATGAAGGGCGGCAATACCTATGTGAAATTGTGCGGCGCTTATCGACTCGATTTCAGTGGAAATCCCTGGCCCACGGCCGATCCCTTTGCACGGGCACTGATTGAAGCCGCACCTGATCAGTGCGTTTGGGGCAGCGACTGGCCGCACCCGTATTGCGTCACGTCTGAGAAGAACGTTCTTGGTCCCATGCCCAATGATGGCGATCTGTTCGACAAGCTGCTGGATTGGTGTGACAACGATGAGGATCTTTGGAAGAAGATTCTAGTCGACAATCCGTCGAAGCTCTACGACTTCAATGAATAACCAACTCATATCTAGGAGAAAAGATTGAAAAATTTTACTGCAATCAAGAAAATTCCCAAGATTGACGCGCACCATCATTTGTGGGATGTAACCGAGAACTCTTATCCCTGGCTGACCAGCTATCCAAAGCCCACACATCCGCGAGTCATGTACGACACAAGCAAAATTGGCAAGCTAAATTTCACACTTGATGCCTATCGAAAACTGGCAAAGCCTCACAATGTGGTCAAGTCCGTTTTCATTCAGGCAGGAATGGCCAATCCGGTAGATGAGACCCGCTGGGTGCAAAAA
>JAUVDV010000175.1 GCA_030595125.1 Deltaproteobacteria bacterium | reverse complement strand
ACTAAAAAATCAATGAAAAGCAGATCGGAGTAGAAATTCTACAGTTCACTTATCCCCCCATCCTGATCGAATGACTCCTGCATCTCGGTCAGAGGTGGTGTTGCAGATTCCTATGAAGACTGTTGTTTGTCCGCATTGCGGGGAGACGGTGGACTACGTTGCCCGGTGTGAGAGGTGCGGTGGGGATCTCGAGAAGGAGATCGTATAAACCTCCCCCGTATCAGGGGAAACGCCCTCAGTTGTTGAAAAATCCGCGTCCGTAGTGGGGAAACCCGAATATGTAGCCCGGGAAGTGCTTTCCGTATCTCGAAAACGTGTTTCCGTATCAGGGAAAATGCTTTCCGTATCATGTACAACCGGTTTCTTGGGTAACACTTTAGACCGGGAGCTTGGGTTACACTTCCAGCTCGTTCCGAAGCATAATCCGTGATCACAGGTGACATGGACCGGTGCCTTGGAAACACGGTCCGTCTCCCTTGTTCACAGGGTCCTTTCCTCTGTCTACACAAACCGATAGGCCGGTTGCACAGACTCCGCCTCGGTAAACGACAGAGTCTACCCTGGAAACGATGTATAGAAGCATGCTTCACACTGTCCAGGGGCTGTGGCCACACGATAGTCATCATCTCACCTCACCGGATGCAGTTGGATGTTCTGCCCTCTGCGAGTGATTGCTCCCAGCTGGACCGGGCCGTAGTGGAGCTTCCAGTCGTCCTCCGCGGTCTCAGTGATTCCAATGGGCTCTCCGGCCAGAAGCTTGCCAATATAGAGATCCTCGCCCAACCAGCTAAACACTCCGTTTACATCTACTTTGCGCACCTTGAACTCGTAGTCGTATTCCGGAGACCGTTCGAGGGCCGGGTGGTACTCGCGTAACGACAGAGCGTAGTGACGAGCGGGAGGCTGCTGCCCAAGAGACTCGTGAGGCCGCTCCTCGTTGTACTCCGCGCGGAACAGGTCAAAGGATCGTTGCTGCTTCGACATCGTCGACTCAGGTGGCTTCGCCGTGTGCGCCTTGAGCGTCTTGTGCATGCGCTCGTGGCGTCCGTTTTGCTCCGGGTGTCCAGGCTTTATCCGTTCCGGTACGATGCCCAAACGGATCCACCATATCGATAGCCGGGACAATCCCCCGGCCCTTGTGGTCGCAAACGGCGCTCCATTGTCGCTGCGTATGCGCTCGGGCAGTCCGAACTCCTCGAACACCAACTCGAACTGACACTTCACCGGAGCGGTCTTCTGACTCGTCAGCCCCTCGCTTTTCAGCAGGAAGCGCGTGTGACCGTCCATTATAGTCAACGGATAGCATCTGGTCCGGTCGCCCAGCAGAAAATCCCCTTTGAAATCTGTGCACCACACCTCGTTGGGCACAACACACGGATCGAGAGGGTTCGACCTGAACGGCACCCTCAATCGCCGTTTTCGCGGTCGCACCATTCCGTAGCGCTTGAGTATCTCACCGATAGTGCTCGCCGCCGGCATGCGCACATCCAGATGCCGTTCCGCCAGCCACGCACGCACTTTGCGAGGTCCCCACAAGGGATGTCCCTTGCGACAGCCGAGCACCAGGTCGAGTACATGCTCATCGATTTTATTCGGATGCCTTTTCGCTATCGGGGGTCGGTCCGCGAGACCCTCCGGACCAAATAACTCGTACCGCTCAACCCACTTGTAACCGGTTTTTCGACTGATCCCGAATGCGCGACAAAGCACTGAAAAACTCGTTTCTTCCTTGCTCCATTCCGCCACAAATCGTATGCGCTCATCCATTCTACAAGTCTCCCTCCAAGGCATGACCACCTCCTTCGGTGGTCAATATTTTGCCGGAACGAAACCTGTTACCCAAGCTCCCGGTCTGATCTGTTACCAGAGTACCCAGTCTGTACCACTGTGCATATCGGCCTCAATAGGCTTCTGAACGCGAGTTGTACTCTGATCTATCGTCTCGCGGGGGGTATGAAACGGGAATTGCTGATCGCTAGGAAGGGGAAACTTCGGCGGCCGGTTCGTCTCCGGGCGCGAGCTCGTCTTTGGCGACCTCTACGGTCTGGCCGGGTTTTCGCGTGGACGGCCTGACCCTGCGCGCCAGCTCGTTTTCACCGGCAACCTTGAGAAGAGTGGAGATAATGTTGGCCGCTGCCGAGAAGGTAATGTCGAACTGTTCCATGGACTCGTGCTTGTTCACCATCGTCGTGACGGCTTTTGTCTTTTCGCCGGCCATTTTAGAGAGCGCCGAATCCAGGCCGGCCACCTCGTCGGCGATCGGCGACGTGAACTGGCTGAGGTCCAGGGTGATACCTCGGCGCTTGGGTTCGGGAGCCGCTACGCTTTTCAGGTTTTCAAGCACCTGCGCGCCGAGACGGCAAACCGCCAACGCGTCGGTCGGAGTGGGGCCTTCGAAACCCAATTTCCTCACGTAGTCGAGACCGTACACCGGAGTCGCTATCTCCCTCATCTCCATCAGGATATTGCGCAGCGCGTCTTTCTTCTCGTCGCGGTTGTCGGCGGCTTCGGAGTCGTCGGACGCCTCGTTGAGGTGAGTGTCGTCCGCTTTGACCATGGCGTTGGTGTCTGCGATGAGCTTTTCTACGAACGCGTTGACAAGCGTCCTCGCCGCCGGGCCTACATTGGGACCCAAGATATCGACAATGCTCTTGACCATTTCGTTGTCGTAAGTCTGACCGGCTGCCTGAACCGCCGTCGACGATTTCTGTCGGACGAGAACCATTTTTGAACCCATGCTTTTCCTCCCTTACAGCTTGCCGCGAGAACCTCTCGCAGGCGTTGATGACACTAAGTGATTACCGTGAGGTTGGAACGTATACCCACCCGTATCGGTTGTCAAAAAAAATCAAAACCTCTCGCCGAAGGCCCCGACCCCATCCGAAGGATCCTTGACGTATCGGGTGGCCTTATCGCACGATATCCTGGCGGGCGCCGGTGAGCGTCGTTGAACTCACCGTGGGGTTTTTGTTTGGATCTCCTTTCGCAAAAACCCCGGCCCGCGCCATTTCCGCTTCATCGCATGTTGATTACAGTTTCCTCGCGGTCTATCATTTCGTTGTTCATTTCAATTAGGTGGAGGGCCCCTTGCCGAAAAACGACTACTACGTCGCCTGGTGGAATGTTGAGAACCTGTTCGACACGGCGAAATCCCGGTCGCGCTCAGCGAAGTTGAAGCGTGTGCTGAAGGGCGAGTTGAAGGGCTGGACGGCGAAGGTTCTCAAAGCCAAGCTGGCGCGGTTGGCCGAGGTTATCCGGTACATGCATGACGGCAAGGGGCCGGATCTCCTGGGCGTGTGCGAGGTGGAGAACCTCAAAGTCATGGAAAAGCTGGTCAAGGCGATCAAGCTGAAGAACCGCGACTATGGCATCGCCCATCACGACTGCGAAGACGGCCGGGGCATCGACGTGGCGTTTATTTACGACAAGAAGGTCTTCCGGGCCAAAGAGCAGTTCAGCCATGAAGTCGTCAAGCGGTTCGCCACCAGGGACATCTTTCAGGTAAATTTTGAAACCGTGAAAGGGAAGCACGACCTTATCGTCATCGGCAATCACTGGCCCTCGCGCATCGGCGGCGAGAAGGACTCGGCGCCGTACAGGATGCTCGCGGCCGAGACCCTCTCCTACTGGATGGAGAGGATCACCGAGATCAAAGGCAAGGGTGCCGCCGTCCTGATCATGGGCGACTTCAATGACGAGCCTGACGACTACTCTCTCAAAGATTACGCCAACTCAACAAGATCCACCGACCAAGTAATGTCCGCCCGGAGCGTCCCCAGGCTCTTTAACCTCATGTGGCCTCTGTGTTCTGCGGACGATGGAAATGACGGCTCC
>JAUVDV010000041.1 GCA_030595125.1 Deltaproteobacteria bacterium | reverse complement strand
TGCGACCTGAGGTCGCACCTTTTTTGTTTTTTTGAGTGTTCGCATACCCAAATAGACGAAGCCGGCGCGGCCTTTTTCATTAATATTTTCAACAATTTAAGATCGCGCGGGATCATGCCTGATCTTGAGGGGATCTTTCAGTTCCCCGACAGGTCCATGTAAACAACACCTTTGTGTTTGGGGCCAATTCGCCTCTTGAGTGTTTTGCCCTCACCTTTCTCGAGATACCAATTGTCGATTATCCAATCGGCGTTGATGAATTGAAGCCTCGATGCCTTTGAGAACTTGATTTCGTATGCATTGTTGTCGTGAACCAGGCCGCTCTTCATGAACGACACACGGCTTTTGGGTATCGCCGTACAAGACACGACAAAAAAACAAAGACTACATACCCAAAGAATCTTCATTTCACATCCTCGTCGGCTATGTCCGAAAGTGGGTCGGGATTCGGTGTGGGTCCGGGGCCGTCTATCCGGGTGAGTTTGATATACTTGCCGTCCAGCTCGGGCAGTGGTTTGTCAAGCCATCCTGCAGGGTTGTCTGGGTTATACGCTTCGGCGATGACCTCCACGCCGACCCCACAGTTCCTCCCCGACTCCTTGGCGAGGTACAGGGCCTTGTCAGCCAGTTCGATGACAGTTTCGTGGGGAAGATCCGTCGGATGCTCCCGATAGGAGGGGAGTACCGCCCACCCGACCGAGCAGGTGCGCCTGAATTTTTGGCCCTTCTCCGTTTCAAATGGTGTCGCCCCGATCAGGTCAAGGATGCGCTGGGTGACCATGTGTCCTTCTTCCCGTACGGTGTTGCGACAAACTATCAGAAATTCTTCACCACCCCAGCGCACCAGCAAGTCGGACTGTCGGATGCTCATGCCCAGTCGGCTCGCGGTCTCCACGAGCACTCTGTCGCCCGCCATGTGACCGAGCACGTCGTTGACCTTCTTGAAAAAATCGATATCCACCATGTAAAAAATCAGGTCCCTGGTTCTGTCGCAGGCATCATCGCTGCGCGGATCGTTTTTCCGCAGAACGTTGGAGACGTCACCGTCGATGACCGAGGAGAAGAACCGCCTGTTGCGAACCATGGTCAGAGCGTCGGTGAAGCTCATCTCCCGAAGTTCCCGGTTGGCCTCCGCCAGCTGAGCGCTACGCTCGGTAACGGCGGCCTCCAGACGACGTCTGTCCCTGGCCAGCTTGCGCGTGCGGATCTCCAGGATCAAGAAGACGATGAGCACCAGTATGGCGCCGCCCCCGAACCGCGCCCACAGGGATTCCCACCAGGGAGATTCCACGACAAAGGAGAACACTGCGGGCTTCTCGCTCCAGACACCGTCGGCATTTGCGCACATCACCTCAAAATTGTACGTGCCCATCGGCAACGCCGGATATCGGACTTCCCGCTGGTTTGTCTCGAAGTACTCCTGCTCCAGTCCCTCCAACCGGTACCTGAACGTCGTCCGTGCCGAATCCCTGAAAACAAGCCCCGAGTACTTGGCCACAAAGGTGTTGCTCGCGTACGGCACAATGGGATTCTCGGAGAGAATCTGCTCGCGACCACCCAGTGTAGCCGAGGTGATGACGACGGTTGGCGGCAAACTCAAGGCGGTCTTTTCGGACGGTCGATAGTACGCCAGCCCCCGCCCTGTGCCGATGAACACGGTGCCGTCCGGCTCGGACCAGAGCCCCCCCTGGGAGATGTCATTCCAGATCAGACCGTCACCGGTATCGAAACTCGTGATCTTTCCGTCTCTGGAAATGACGGACAGACCGTCAGCGGTCCCCACCCAGACACGCCCGATCGCATCGTGCTGCAAGAGGAAAACAGTGTCTCCCGTGAGTCCGTCTTCCGAACCATATTGTCTCACCGCCGGGCCAAAAGCCGTCAACTCGAAGCGAGTGATGCCGACAGACGCGCGATAATCTATCCAGACCACATTGTCCGACTCGGCGGAGAGGTACTCCAGCCGGTCAACCTGCAGGCCATCTTTCTTTGCAAAATGGCCCCACTTTTCGCCGTCGAATCGCCCGAGGCCATTTTGCCCGGCCGTCCATACCACGCCATCGTCCGAGACGGAGGCCACTTCAGTGCATCCGACGATCTCGTCCGGGAAGGAAATGTCTTCGAAGGTTAACCCCTCTTCACCGACACGAATTTTCAGGAGGTATTGACTGCCCCCGACCCAGAGGTCTCCCTTGGGGCCCATCACCATGTCGGTCGGTCCGCTTACAAACCGCTCCGGCAGGGTCACTATTTCCGGTGTGAGGGTCTCGAGGTCGATTCTCGTGATGCCCAGTCGTCTCGACAGGCTCCACATTTCACCGTGGTTGCCCAGGACCAGCTTCCAGACGCTGTCGCCGAAGATCCCGTCCTTCTTGGTCAGAACGTCCCATCTGTCCTCGTCAGGCAACCAGATTCCCACGCCCTGGTTGGTCCCCACCCAGAGTCTGTCCATGGGATCTCGGATGATGCCCCAGACGCCGTCATCCGGCAGGCCTTCACGGGAAGTCCAGGCAGACCAGTTCCCACGTCCAGGGGACCAGCTCACGCCGGCGCCACCCAGACCGATCCAGAGAGAGCCCTCCCGGTCTTCGAGGACCGACCACACCGCGTTGACTCTGAGGCCGTTTTTGGCGGAGAGCCGCTCCCATCCATCACCATCTTGCAAGAGCAGCCCGATCCTGGTCGGCACGAGGATATTGCCGGCTTGATCCAGACTGGGCATCCCGCCCGAAGCAGCTTCCGCGATCTCCTCGCAGGCAGCAGTGAACACCGTTGCTCCAGGGTCCATCCGCATGAGGTTGTTTCTGGTTCTGACCCAGACCGTGCCCGTCTCGTTGACCAGGATCGCTACAATGTCTTCTTTGGGCATGCTCTCGAAAATATCGAACAATTTGACCGCCCCAGATTCGGGCCGCAGCCATCCCAGATGACTTCCGGCTGCGAACCACACGAGACCGTCCGGCGCCACATGAACCGCACGGACAGCAGGCGACGGTATCCCCTCCTCAACCGACCAATTTCTTTTGATCTCACCGCTCAGGGGATCGACCAGCGCCAGGCCGGCGGTGGTGGCCAGGTAGAACTGTCCAGTGCGATCGAAGGCCATGGGTTGCGGGACATCCAGAGTGATCCCTCCGGCAGCTCCCTTTTTGAAGGCGATGTTCAGTGACTCGAACCCGAGCCCGTTGAACCTGGCGACGTCTCCCTCTGCGACTAACCACACGTCCCCGTTCGGGCCTTCCAGAATCTGGTCCACGACCGCCCATGGAGCGCCGTCATCCGCCGAAAAGCTCCTCACCTGCGCGCCATCGTACCTGAACAGGCCATCCTGGGTGCCTATCCAGATGAAGCCCACTCGGTCCTGGAGCATGGTGGTGGCGCCGCGAGTAGCGAGACCCATGTCATTGCCGATGGGTTCGAAGAGATAGCGGGGATTGTCGGGGATGTTGTCCGCAGTCGAAGCTACGGGAGCCAGAAAAACGAGTAATAGAATCAGGGTTGCAGGGATTGTCCCCGTAATAGCAGTCGATAGGTTGCCGATGGGCTTCAACGGCCTAACCATTCCCGAAGTGCTGCAGGCTCATCGCGGTATGATAACAGAAAAATCGATTTCAGATGGAGGTTTCGGATCCGACAGTTATTGTGGTCTCGAACGGCAAGGTGGCCTGGTGGGTGGTACCGCTGGCGCCGCTTGCGCCGGACGAACTGTCTCCGCAACAGCCGCCGGCACTACCGGAAACGCTCATGGTTCCCGTTATGTTGTCGTCCGAATCGTAGAACAGTTTCACACGTCCGCCGCCGCCGCCACCACCGCCGTCGTTGGCGCTGTCACCGCCGCTTCCTCCGGCGCCACCAGTCGCTGTGAGCGTTCCGGAGACTTCGATTCTGTCGGAGATCATGAGGATTCCACCGCCGGCGCCGCCGCCCCCCGAACGTCCGCTCCCTCCGCCGATGCTCCCGCCCATTTCTATGGTGCCGGAAACGCCGATTCGCGAGGCTTCCAGCCAGGTCGCACCGCCACCGGCGCCACCGCTCGAGGAATCTGTCGCGCCACCGCCGGATCCCATATCGATCCCAGGGGTGGTCTGGCTTCCGTTTGTGCTGCCGCCTGATCCCGGGGAATCGCCGGAATCGTAGCCGCCCAGTCCGCCGTTTCCGCCGTAGCCGCCCCCTCCGCCACCTGCTGTGCTGGAGTACCCGCCGGAACCGGAGCCTGCAGCGCTAAGGTTCCCCTTGCCGTCACCAAGTAGCGTGCCGTCGACGATGATATTACGCGCCGCTATACGAAGCACCTGGCCCGTGCCAACGTTGACCGTATGGCCCGACTGCACCTCGAACCAGTCGTAAATGTTGGTTCCGGTCAGTGTTTCTCCGCCGGCGCTGACGAACGCGTTTGGGAAAATGGTCGCGAACGCGGTCTGACCGTCAGGCTCTCCGACTTTACCGTAGAACATATAGACGGTGGTGTCCGCGCTGGCGGCGATGGTGGGGATCTTGACCCAGACGACACTTTCGCCGCCGTCGTTCCAAAATTCAATGTAGTGGTCCAGGTCAAAAACCGACCCGGTGATATCGGTGGAGAACCGAACATCTTCGCCGTTTGCTTCGGCGTTCGAGTGATCGAAGGTTGAGTCAAGGAAGACCGGAATCTGATGAGCTGTCAAGACGCCGGACCCGACGGAGGTGATGGTGATGTCCCGTCGGTAGTTCCAGTCGCTGTCCGTATCGGTGTCAGTGTCGGTATCGGAATCGGTGTCCGTATCTGTGTCAGAGTCCGTGTCGGAATCGGTGTCCGAATCAGTGTCAGAGTCCGTGTCGGAATCAGTATCCGAATCTGTGTCGGTGTCCGTATCGGAATCGCTGTCAGAGTCAGCGTCGGAGTCCGAATATCCGGGTTTCACACTGGTCTGGGCGCAACCCGACTGGCCGAGAAGCAAGATTGCAAAGAGAGATACCATGGTTGTTTTTAAAATATTGCTCACCTTTGAAAGACCCTTTCTCTTTCTTGATGCATTATGAATAGTAACTTTAAATCGTTGTTTGTGCCCCGATTGTCAGCGACACGGTGTACGGGGTCTGCCCTTCGTGGGTAGTGCCGATGAAACCGTTGTCGCCGTAATCGCTGTCGCCACAACATCCTCCGCTTCCGTACAAGACATCGGTGGTATAGGTAGTATTGCTCGATGTGTCGTAGAATACCTTGATCCGTCCCCCGCCGCCGCCGCCCCCGCCGTCGTTGGCGCTGGTGCCGGAACCGCCGTCGCCACCCTGTGCCGAATAGGCACCCGAAGCAGTGACGTGATCGCCTGTGATCAATATCCCACCGCCGGCGCCCCCTCCGCCGAACGCGGCGCTGCCCGTTCCGTTGTTTGCGTTTGCCTGAATATTTCCCGAGACATTCACAACTGTTCCGTCCAGCCAGATTCCACCGCCGCCCGCGCCGCCGGTGCCGCTCGAATATACCCCGCCGCCGGAGCCCATATCCACGGAAACGCCTGTCTGATCGCCGTTCGCAATTCCGCCGGCCCCGGGACTATCTCCCGAATCGAAGCCGCCCTGCCCACCCGCTCCGCCGTATCCTCCTCCGCCTCCGCCCGATGAACTGCTGGCGTCGCCGCCAGCGCCGGGGCCGGTGCTGGAAGTGTATCCCGAGCCATCACCATTTACCGCACCGGCAATCGTGATGATACGTGCCGTGATGTGCAAGACCTGGCCGTTTCCTACTGTGAGCGTGTGACCGGCTTGCAGTTCAAAATAGTCGTAGTCGTTGTCACCGGTCAGAGCCACCGCGCCGGTGCTAGTGAATGCATTGGGGAACATGGTCGTGAAATCGATCTGGTCGTCGGGTTCGCCGGCATTTCCGTAGAACATGTAAAATACCGTGTCGTTAGCTGCGGTGATGGTGGGAATCTTGACCCATATTCTGCTCTCGCCGCTAGTGTTCCAGCTCTCGATATGGTGATCCAGATCGAAGGTCGCGCCGGTACCATCGGTGGAGAATCGAACATCTTCCCCGTTTGACTCCGCGTTCGAATATTCGAAACTGGATTCGAGTAATACGAGCAATTGATGATCGGTGAGATCCGAAGAGGCGATCGATGTAATAGTGATTTCCCGCCGGTAGCTCCAGTCCGAGATATTGGTGTCCGTATCGGAATCGGTGTCCGTGTCTGTGTCAGAGTCCGTGTCGGAATCGGTATCCGAATCAGTGTCCGTGTCGGAATCAGTATCCGAATCGGTGTCGGTGTCCGTATCGGAATCGCTGTCGGAAGGAGAACCGGGTTCGAACTTGGTGTCTGCGCACGACTGAACTCCAAAGATGGCGCAGAGGAAGACACAATAAAATATGAGTAAAACCAAATACTTTAACATCAAGAACTCCCTGGGGTTCTCACTGGAAAACCCCTGCTTAATTTTCGTGCCGCAAATACGAGGCAAATCGTATTTTACTACTTTTTTGTTAGTTGTCGGGAAGAAGATAGATATCCGAAATCAATTGGAAAACTCCGGGGTGTTTCTGTTGGGATAAAACTACTGAGGAATGACCTCCACCGAGCTTATCGGTCCGACTCCGTCATTTCCTCCCACCATGTACACATGCGCGTTTACCTTCTCAACGGCGTAGTACGAGCGCTCCTGGTCGAATGATGCGTTTGCGGCCATGAAGCCCCCGCTTATCAGCAGCTCCGCGGAGCTCGGAGGAATGTCGATCGGGAAACGCGAAGTGTTGTTGATCAGGGCGTCCGGTTCACCGGTCACGGTTTCCATGTCCACACCGGGGAAGGAATAGATGAAGTCGTCAACGATGACTCCCTCATGGCCGTATGTGCGTCGGCCGGACGGAAGGGCATGGGTCTGTTCCGTCCACGAAACCAGAACCCCGTCCGGCGAGCTGACCTCTGCGGCCTCCATGGTGATCAGGCCTGAGTTGTTGGTCGCCGCAGCGGCATCGTCGCCCTGAAGCGCAAACAGGAAAATCGGCTCCGTGATGAGCGTGGTCGGAGTCATATAACCCTTGTCCAAGGGGCCGGGGATCTCGGGCACCGGCGTCTTGTCCCGATCCTGTGAAGTGAGAAGAGGGTAAAAAGCGCGCGCTGTTGTCAGCTGCTCGGTCTCTACGGTCCAGACTCCCAGGTCGCCGTTTGTGAGCACCTCGGCTTTCTCTACTGTCTGGAGGTAACCATCGCCACCCGCGTGTGGTCTGCCCCCGGCGGTGTAAATGAAAGTCTTGTCGTCGATGACAAGGTCATCTGAAGGAACGAGAACCGCACAAGCTGCCGCGCCCTCACGGGCGGTGACAAGGGTGCCTGTCATTTCTTCCCACAGGCTGAGGCTGCCCGGGGGAAGCATCTGGATCCCGTCGGGTGCAGGCGTTGTATTGTCCGGCGTCAGGCTTCCATCGTCTGCCCATGTGAAAGAGGTGATACCGCTGACCAGCAGATACACTTCTTCATCGCCGGTTACGACGGTGCCTTCGGTCTCGGTCCGGTAGATGTTGTAGGTCGCCCCGGTCACCTCATTCCAGCTCAGCGTGACTGTGGGGTTTGATGCGTCTGTTTCCACGTTGATCGCGTAACCGGCGACAGACTCTTCCGTTCCGATCACGGAAGTCATGCGGTAGGTCCAGAATCCTGCCGCCAGCGTGCCTCCGGTTGTGGCTGTGCCGGATACGAAACCCGGTGCGGGGAAGGCCGTGCCGTCATCGGTGTAGGTAGGGCTCGCGATCTCTGTGGCCAGGAGCCTGGTTGAACCTGGGCGGCCATCTGCCGCAGGTGAGCGATATACGTTGTAGGAAACGGCGTCGGTTACTGGAGCCCAATCCAGTTGAAGTGTTTCTCCCGAGTTGAGGATCTGCACTTCCTTGGAAGCAAGACTCTCTCCCCATGTTCCCAGAGCGGAAACACGATAATACCATGTTCCCATCGGGAGATCGCCGCCAAGAGAGGCCGTGGGGGGTGTGGGAACGGGACGGGTGTCGATGCCCAGAATTTTGGCGCGATCTACGGTATCCAGTGAGAGAATGGTGTTGTCTTGAACGTCAGTGGTATCCTGATCGCTCCCTCCGATGGCGTACATCCATCCGGCCGCGCGAACGAGTTGATGGCCGCCCCTTGGTGTTGCCAGAGTGTTAACTACCCTGGGATTGGTTGATGAACCCCATTGTGTCAGGGTTTTCCAGGATCCCAATTCTCCGTACAGGTTGACGTTGACAACTTCCACGTCGTCACGGACGGTCCCCGTGTCGTCGAGACCACCCGCTGCATACAGGTGGGTGCCTCCGAACAAGTCGAACGCGTACTCCACATCGAGGCGTTCACGCCCCGTGCCCAGCGGAGAATCCGTGGCTTCGATAAAGCTTTGAGCGTCGAAGTGAGCGTCCGTTCCGTTTCTGGACTCGAAAATGTAGAATATGTCCCACTGCCCATCCGGGTTAGTGACCCGCACCGGATAGAAGCCGACATCAAAGGTGCTGCCCGTGATGGAGGCTGTCACCTCGGTGGAGTTGACCCATGCTGGGGAATTCAAGTCGACATCGCCGGTCGGTGTTACAAAAGCGATAGTTGCACCGCTCTGGAAATACTGACCGTACACCGTGAACAGAGTGAGATCATCCATGAAAGGCCATTGAACGGGGTCGATGGAATCTATCTGTGGAGGTGGAATATCGCTGACCACGAAAATTCCCGGCGAGGAAGTAGTTCCGTCGATCCACTGACCGGCCAGGTTGTCCGGGTTGGTTACCCAGACATGGTAATCACCAGCCGGCATGGGCCCTGTTTCGGATGGGGCAATCGCCTCGATGGTCTGAGAGTCGATGAAATACACCGCGATGGCTTCGAACTGAATGCTGGGATCGGCAACGTCTACCCAGGTTACCCACGGAGTGTTGACGAAACCGGTTCCGCTGATCAGGACCTTCTTGTCGGAGATCACGGTATCCGTGGTGACACCATTCCAGGCCAGGGGCGGCACCACATCGTCGACTGTCGGCGAGTGGAGCGCAGAGACGAAAAGCGCGTCCAGTAGAGTGTCGGTTTCAGTTGTCGTATTTGTCACCGTCACATCGTAGAGGCCCTGAGGGCGGGTTGAATCAATGGGAATCGTTGCCGTTGCCGACAGACCGTCCGGCGCAACTGTTGACACGCCGAGGTCCACGGTGGTTGCGGTCACATCCTCGTACAGGACAACGGTCATCCCGGTCAGAAACCCCTCTCCTATCACGGTGAGAACAGTCAACTCCTCACGTGACGCGGCAGAGGGTTGGATGTCGAGCAGCACCAGCGGCACCGGACCGGCATCCACGCCGGCGTCCGGGTCCGTGTCTGTATCGGTGTCCGTGTCGGTGTCGGTATCTGTGTCCGTGTCGGTATCCGTGTCGGTGTCGGTATCAGTGTCCGTGTCGGTATCAGTGTCCGTGTCGGTATCAGTGTCCGTGTCTGTTCCTGTATCCGGCCCGGCATCGAAGGCTCCTCCTCCGTCATCCCCACAACCCCACGACACGACAACTAGTGCCATTAACATTGCCCGAAAAATGAACCTCGCCTTGACCATTTCAGACCTCCTTGGATTACAAGTTGGAATAAAATCCATATGCACGAAATGCGCCACATATTGCCAGGACCGGCTAACTCTGTGTTCGACAAACGATTGCAATTGGGGGGTGGAGGAGCCGACGACGAACAGGTGCGAAAAATATTCGCGGTGTGCGGGCCCGTATCACCGTCGATTGTGCAGATTATTCACGCAGGAAATCCCGACAGATGCTCGTGAGGGTAACGAATATTGAGGGGGAATCAGGTTAGCTGATTTCGAACTTTTTGATCTTCATCTGGAGGGATCGGCGCGACATCCCAAGAGCCCTGGCGGTCAAGGTGCGGTTGTTGTTGTTCACTCTGAGGGTCTTGATGATCAGATCGCGTTCAACCTCCTGAAGACTCCAGCCGGGGCGCACCCCGGTTTCGTTGGTTCCCTCGGATGAGCGACCACCCAGCTGGGGAGGAAGATGCTCCGGCAAGATGTCCTGTCCCTTGGCAAAGAGAAATGATCTTTCTATGGTGTTTTCGAGTTCCCGTGCGTTTCCCGGCCAGTCGTATGAGTTCAACTTCTTGATTGTCGCCTGGGTCAGTCGTCTTGGTTTTCCGGCCCCATGTTTTGTCAGGAAGTGGCACGCCAGCGGAAGAATATCCTCGGGGCGTTCGCGAAGAGGGGGTATCGCAATGCGCAATACGTTCAGACGATAGAAAAGATCCTCCCTCAGGGTGCCCTCGACGAGGGCTTCTTCCACATTGGTATTCGTTGCGGCTATCACGCGAACATCGACCGGGATGCTCGCAGTTCCGCCCACACGTTCCAGCGACCTCTCTTGCAAGACCCTCAACAGCTTGCTCTGAAGATCCGAGCGCATCTCTGCGATTTCGTCGAGCAGGATCGTCCCGCCGTTTGCCGTTTCAAATCGGCCGATCTTTCGGGCGACCGCTCCGGTGAAAGCCCCTTTTTCGTGTCCGAAGATTTCGCTTTCAAGAAGCTGTTCAGGCACTGCGGCGCAGTTGATGGCCACAAATGGCCCTGCGGCGCGCGTGCTCATTGCGTGTGTCGCCCTGGCGATCACTTCTTTTCCGGTGCCGCTTTCTCCGGTGATCAGAATTGTTGCGTTTGATTTCGCGCTAACCTTGCAAAGCTCCCGAATATCCTCGGCGACCTTGCTTACACCGATGAAGCCCATGGATTCGGCCGAGGCCTGTTCCGGGGGCGTGGCGGGGTTTGTATTATTGAGGAGACTATTGGCGAGATTTCGAAGGCGCGTGATATCAACAGGCTTTTCAATGAAATCGACGGCCCCTCTTTTCATTGCGTCAACTGCGGTCTTTACATCTCCGTGGGCGGTCACCATGACAACGGGCAACTGTGAAAAATGCTTCCGGATCAGATCGAGTGTTTCCAGGCCGTCGAGCTTGGGCATTCGCATGTCCAGCAAGACGAGAGAGATACCGTGCTGTCCAATGAGATCAACGCTGTCGTTTCCGTCCGGAGTTGAGACGCAGGAGTATCCATCCTTCTCAAGAACGGCGCAAAGAAGTTCGCGTTGACTCAATTCGTCATCGATTATGAGAATTTTATTCATCGACCTCTTCCAGTGGTATCGTGACAATAACCGAAGTTCCGGCGTTTGAGTCGCTGATTATCCAGATTGTTCCATTATGGTTTTCTGCGTTCCTCTTGCAAATTGCCAGGCCGAGACCCGAACCCGACGCCTTGGTCGTGAAGTACGGCCGAAATACTTTCTCGACGTCTTGCGCCGCTATTCCCGGACCGTTGTCCGTCATGGTGAACACGTGCACCGAGTCATTTTCATCGTACCTGGTTTCCAGACGAATCTTTCCACCACTGCCGACCGCATCGACGGCGTTCAACATGAGATTAAGGACAATTTCCTTGAACTGTTCCGGATCCAGGGACGCAGGGGGAATAGACCCGTTCAGTGAAAGCTCAACGGTCACCTTGTTTTCGGAGATGTCGGGCTCCAGCAGATCGACGACCTTCTGGACGATATTGTCCATGTCCAGTCTGGTTCTTGCAGTTGGCTTCGGTTTGGCGAAACTGAGCAGTCGATTCACTCTCTCATTGACGCCCTCGAGGGCCTCCAACATTGTTCTCGAAAATCGACCGTCTTCGGTGTCAGCCGAGTGTTTCTGCGCCAGCAGCTCAGCAAATCCCGTGACTGCGCCGATGGGATTCTTTATCTCGTGAGCAAGCCCGGATGCCATCAGGTTGATGCCTTCCAGATACTGGCTGCGCTGTTCGGCTAGTCGCTTTTGCCTTTGCGCAACTTCGGAGCGCCGGGTTGCTCTGAGCATGAGAACCGCCGAAAAAGCAAACGCTACCAGGATGAGTGTTGTTACCAGGAGATGGGCTATGGCATCCGACCGGGCCTCTGTTGTCCATCGCCCGTTGAACTCCAGAGTCAATGCTACGTTTCCCGTTATCATGCCGCTCGGGTTTCCACCGGGGCCACCCGGTGAAGCCCCGGCCCAGGTGCCGCCGTGTGACGCGGAGAATGACTCACGGATGGACAGTCTGCGAAAGACTTGGATGTCGTCGCCAAGAGAATGGAGACCTTCGGTTTTTGCGGAGAGATCCCTGGCGTCTTTGGAGTGGCCTGCCTCTACCAGGGGCTGTCCTTCCTCATTGTGAAGTCCCAGGTATTCGACGTTGCCGTTTGCAACCAGATCCTTGAACAATCGCTCCAGGCGCTCCATGCGCATGGTGCCGAACTGCGCAACATTGGCAACCTCTGTTTCGACAAGCGCAGAAAAGGATAGCGCCCTCCCGTTCTCCATTTTCCTTGTTGTGCTTATGGATGTCAGATCCTGATAAGCCACGGCGGTTACTGCTCCGGCCAGTGCGACGAGAAAGAGCGTGAGAGACAATCTTCGCAAGACGGCCTGATTTCCACGGGCCTCTTTTTGTCTCGAATACTTCAACTACACCCCGGCTACTTGCACCTTGAAAAACCGTCTTTCCCGATTACGTGATTGGGAGCTATGTGCAGGAGGCGCGCGAAAGTTGATCTTGCGGCCTCTTTCTTGTCCATCTTGAGTTGGGACCATCCGAGGCCCGCCATCATCTCTACATCCGAAGGGTATAATACGAGAAGCTTCTCGTATTCCCGGCCGGCTTTTTCATACCTTCCCATGAGATACAGACAAAATGCCATGCGACTTCGCGCCAGGTAGTTCTGCGGATCTACCTTCAGTATTTCCTGCGCGACCCCGGTTGCCTCCGAGTTTTTCTTGAGCGCCATCAGGGGGAGCATCAATCCGAGCTTGGGTTCGATGGCAGACGGTTTCATGGCGACGACTTTGCGATAGGCAATAACGGATTCAGTGTACTCTTCATCGAGGTACAGGAGCCAACCCACCCGTAGCTGTGCAACGTATTCGTTGGGGTCGCGTTTCAAAACCTCACGCGCTTTTTTCAGCGCCGCCTTGTGCTTGCCTTTTGACTCCAGAATGTAGGATTCCTGAAACAGGGAGGGGATGATCTCCCTGGCGGACGGGCCGCCTGCGGCAAGCCAGGCCGTCAGCGCAAGCGTTATGAACACTGCCCATCCAATACCTATTCTGGCTGTAATCTTATGGTTCATTATCCTCCTCCAAATACTACAGGATCATTCCAAGAGAGATGGTATGAACAATCCCGGAGCGCTCAATCATATTTTCGTCTTCTCCCAGTGTTCCGGCCGCCTCGTATGCGAAGCTCAGCGTAAACTTCGGTGAAATGATTACCTCCATGGCGGCGGCGCCGAGCCACACCAGCAATTCGCGATAGTCCTTCAGAATCGCCGGGTCGTATACAAACGGGCTGTCTGTCGGGCCGTATCCCCCCCAGAGATCCAGGCTCAGACGTGCGCCGTGTATATGAAGACCGGCCTCGCCGGCAAAAAGCCAGTCTCCCCTCGAATCCGTGATCCTCGATCCCGCCCAGATGGATAACATGCTCGTTGCCGGAATCTCAATGCGTGGCGTTATCTGCCATATGACACCATTGGAAGAGGGCAAGAGGGCGCTGTCCAGCACCAGTCTTGCCCGTACCAGAAGGGCAAAACGCGCAGCTACGACGCCCGAGAGCCAACTTCTATCGGAGGTTCCTGCCACACCGCCAAGCAATCCGACCTCCACTCGGCGGCCGAGGTAGTCGATCCCGGCAGCGCCGAAGTGTGCTCCAACCAGATTCGTTTTTTTTTCGCCCGGACGGCTGCTCGAGCTACCGATCGGAGTGCCGTCCGAGGTTGTTTCCAGATCGCTGACCAGGTCCAGAAGGACTACACGGTAGGCTGCCCTCATACGGACCCTGCGCGAGAATCCGTCGATGAAAGTGGCCACTCCTCCTCCTGCAGAAAAGCTGGGTGTGTTGTCCCCGATAAGGAGTAGACCCGTAACACCGAAGTCTATTCTATCCTGGGCGAGCGCCCGCTTTCCTTCCAGCGAAGGGACATGGCCGGGTTCCAGTGACAGGGCGCGGTCAAAATGGTCTATCGCCTCATCGCGGTTGCCGAGTTTGTACAGACACCATCCCATGCCGGCGCGAGCGTCTGCGTTGTCCGGGTGCGCCTCGACTATGAGAGCATATTGCTCAAGAGATCCCCTGATGCGATCGAGATTGTACAGAGCGAATGCCAGTTCAAGTCGCGGCCCCGTTTTGTCGGGAGCGGCCTCGACGGCTCTGCGAGCTATCGGGACGGCCTCGTTGAAGTCTCCCTTGCCGTTCAGTGCTGATGCCAGACCGAACAGCGCTGTTTTGTTTCCATCGGAGAGCTCGACGGCGGCCGAATAGTGATCGACCGCGAGCGAATAATGTTCTTGTTGAAGTGCGGCCCAGCCGGCGCGCATCAGAACATCGAAGTCTTGCGGCTCCTCAGCGGCGCCGCCGACTTTTCCGGCCAGCATCAACATCGCAAGGCAACAAGAGGAGACGAGCCTAGACATCGAGTCTCCTTACTTTCAGTTGTTTTTTTCCCAGGGATACAGTGACATCCACAAGGCCGTGCCCGTTGGAGAAACGAGCCTCGGTGGAAATGGAATAGCCGATTCCCGAGGAGCGTCCGGTTACGATCAGATCGGCGCCGTGCTTCCGCATTTCGTATGCCATGCATCGCATATCGGATCCGATAAGCGGCCTTGAAAACTCGCGAAGCCACCTGGAGAGTATCGTTCTGTGCGGGTGCCAGACGATCTTGCTTTTCCAGATTGCGCCGTCCTTGATTTCCATCGGGATCTGCCCCGTTGCCATATGGATCGCCGCAAGAGCGGAACTCCGACTCCCGCTGAACTCCAGTGATGACAGGGCAGGTTCTTCGTCGTTGAACTTGAGAATTGAACCCGTTTCGACGGAGCGTAGAAGCTTTTCCTGGTAAGGATTGGTTTCGACCCGGATTGTCTCCACGTGTGAAGATCCGGAAGGAGTGTCGACCTGAAATGACAGACTGCGTCCGCGAGGCAAGCTGAAAAGCCCTAGTGAGTGCATATCCAGCATGAGGTTTCTGACCCGATCGCCCTCGATCGGCACATAACAGCCGTGTACTTTGGAAGGTTCGCATTCAAGGACCGTGTCGTGAAATTCTCCGGGGATAGTAGGGGCTCCGACATGGCGGCTGGCCTGGAACTGGACGTGCAAGTGGGGAATTGCAGATCTCCCCGAGTTTCCACACAGCCCTATTTCGTCACCCCGTTTGATCCGCTGGCCCTCCTGAACAGTGATGGTGTTCAGGGACAGGTGTGCCACCAGGGAAAAGAGACCGTCGGCGTGCTGCATTGAAATATTGTTACCCCAGTTCTGGACCATGTTCTGCTCGCCGACAGGGTTATCCTCCACTCCGTCGTTCACGCTGACAACAACGCCGTCTGCCGGAGCAGTCACCGGGAGGCGAAAGCAATGGTAGTCGGACACGTCAGCTCCCTGCGTTTTGAATGGAGAGCCCCTTTCGTCGAATACCTGGAAATCCCAACCGTGGCTCCAATCGCGATTGTGAGTTTCAGTGGCGTTCCATCCCTGAGTCAC
Organism: Deltaproteobacteria bacterium; assembly: GCA_030595125.1. GTDB lineage: Bacteria > Myxococcota_A > Polyangia > JAAYKL01 > JAAYKL01 > JAUVAN01. The sequence continues at coordinate 31,809 of JAUVDV010000041.1, read as the reverse complement.
TTGCCAGGTTCCCCTGAAGGGTAGAGACAATCTTTTGGGCAAGGACCACCCAAACCGTTCCACGCGCTCCCAATGTCTGTACCAGCTCTCCTCCGGAGAACGCAGGACAACATTGAGCTGCACCGGTGCTCGATTCCTTGTGCGATGGCGCATGGCGTAGAGAAAGAGAAGTACTGTGACATTGAATGGCAGTACGAGCCCGGGCAACCCGGCCATCCGGCATATCCGACAGGTCGCCAACGCGACCAGCATTCCGATTACTATTCCGATGATTGCAGTGAGAAGGGAAGCTCGTCCCAGTACGAAGAACACACCTCCAAGGGCGATGCCGATGAGCACGGAATTCATTACCAGTTCCAGGGTGGTGATCGATGCTTCGCTTGAGAGCAGGGGCACTCCCGCGATCAACACGATGGCGAAGGCAACCAACGACAGGAACACGCTTGATCGAGAAGCAAAAATGAGCGCGAGGAGCACCAGGGCGCCGGCCATCGGCTCGGGGACGAAGAAGATGGCGCCGAGGCAGCGCCCGAAGGTTGTTGCTAACCACCATGGATATGTCGCAACGGGAGTAGATGCCGGCAACCAGGATTGGAACTCGAACGCCTCAATGGACGGACTCGCGGCAAGGATCGCGTAGAAAACGATCAGGAACGGCACCGAGAGAACAGGTAGTCCGAGCGTCTCACCGAGAAGTCTTCGCATTCCGGCGTTGGTGAGAACAACTGCGATGGATGCGGCTACCAGCAAGGCGACGGTGGCAGGGGAGGGGGTGAACCACGCGCCGATTCCCAGCCCCACGAGGAGGCCGTTGAATCCGAATAGCCCCGTCCTGATCGCCCGCCGATTCATGCCGATCCAGAGCGCCACCGCATTTGAGATGAGAACGGCAAGCAACCCATGGGCGAAAACAGAAGGGCGGACAGCCGTCGCGCACATAAGGATCAAGCCCGAAGTCCGAAATCTTGAGAATAGCACCTGGCTGTAGCTTGCAAGCGTAGAGTCGATCACCGCTCCCATGACGTGTCGGATCGATCTGGGATGCGATGTGGACATAAGCGCGTTACGACGAGAGATGAGGCGGGATCTCTTCGCGTCCTGTCACATCATCGATGGTCTCGCTCTTTCGGATGACGTGCACTTCCCCGTCGGGCGAGATCATGACAACCGCCGGCCTCAGTGTGATGAATTGAGTCCACTGGGAGACGTTGTAGGCTCCCACCCGTTTGAAGACCATCAGATCTCCTTTGGTGAGCGGTGGAAGCATCATGTTTTCCCTGAGGATGTCAATTTGCATGCAGAGAGGGCCCAGGACGGCGGTAGGTTCCGGGCCTCCCTGGCACTCGCTCGCGGGGAAAATGTCGTGTCTGTACCATGCGGAGGTTGGAAGAAGATTGGTGCCTGCATCCAGTACGATTGCTCTTCGCCCATCTTCCAGCCGCTTGGTGGCGACCACCGATGTCAGGAGATAACCGGCGTCGTCCACCAGCGCCCGACCGGTTTCGAGAATCAGCGTGGGTTTGTTTCCATTGTTGTCGAGATGATCGAGTCCTTCCACGATCGCGTTGGAATACTCCTGGAAAGACGGCGAGACTTCATCTCCCGGCAAGTACTGCGAATGAAGAGTGTTTCTCGAAGCGAAACCTCCACCCAGATCCAGGTAATCGAGCGTAATGCCCAGCTCCTTCCCGATCTGATTTGCCAGCTCGGACAGTTTCTGGGCGGCCGAGCGATAGGCGTCGGCTTCAAGTACAAAAGTGCCTATATGGCAGTGGAGGCCGGCCAGTCGGAGAACACCTCTGGAGCGAATTCGCTCGGCGGCGGTCATCGCCTGCCCGTTTTCGAGATTGAAACCGAAGCGGTCCCAGTGGGGAGTGAAGCCGGTGGAGAGATTTATCCTGAGGCCGACCGTCGGTTCAGTCTTCTGTTGTCTGGCGATTTCTTCGAGAACCTGCATTTCATCGTAATGATCGATGTTGATGATGGTGCCGTTGGAAACAGCTTCTTCCAGCGAAGATCTGGACTTGTACGGTCCGTTGTAAATAATTTCCGACCTGTGCTGACCAAGAGCTACCGCCCTGTTGTATTCGAAATCGGAAACTACTTCTGCCCAGGCGCCCTCATCGTGAAAGACCCGACAAACGGCCCCGAGGTAGTTGGTCTTGTACGACCATGCAAGCTTGATCTTCGGATAACGCAAGGTCATGGCGGCGTGAAGATCGCGATATTGTCTTCGGAGCTTGTTCTCCACAAATACGAACAACGGGGATCCGTGTGCGTCGATGAGATCGCGGATCGGTATGCCCTCGATGGACTCGGTGACCGGCGCAGCCAGCCGATGCCCGAACTTGTTTGCCACTCCGGGGGCCAATTTCGAAATGATAGGTTTTTCGTAAAGTGGTTTGTTCATGGTCGGATGTCGCCTCTCGCCACATGTCCGCCTGTGGTGATTTTTTCAAAATCCGATAATTCGGCGATCATGTCGCTCGCCATGCGCACGAACATCGTCCCAACCGAGTACGAGGTCAGCGGGGTCGGCTCCTGGCCGAGGGCCTTTCTGACAACCAGCGAAGGCAGGTTCTGTCCAGCCCCGGTGGCGAGATAGATCCATGCCGGGAACCGGGGGTTGATCTCCAGCAAGTGCAGTATCCCGGTAGCCTTTTCGCGAATGAGTTCGACCTCGCAGGGGCCTGCCCATGAGAGTGATTGCATGAGTCGTTTAGCAGTATCGATGAGTTCAGTATCGCCAACAGTAACTCCAGCCCACGCCTTGCCCTTTTCCGTCAGGGAGAGCTTCTTCATTGGGACTGCACCCAACAAACCACCCGCCCCGTCTCCCACAGCGGCAACGTCGTACTCTTCGCCCTCGATGTACTCCTGCACTACCACGGGCAAACCCCATCGCGCCGCTATTGTGTTGAAGGCTTCCACCGCTTCCTCGAGGTTTCGACAGATCGTGGCCTCGTAGAAGATGCCCTTGACGACGATTGGACAACTCAGACTGTCAAGTATTTCGGGCAACTCCCGATGAGCGGTGATCCGATGTGTTTTGGGCGACGGAATGCCGCACATTTTTCCGAGGTCGGTAAGGCGCGTCTTTTCGCGCAAGTGCAGGTTTTTCCGACTGGCAACGAACATTTTAGCGCCTGCGGCAGACAGTTCTTCTTCGGAATCTATAAACGCAGGCAATTCTGCATCAAGGGTTGGAATGATGACATCGATGCCGGCTTCTCCGACTATCCTTCGAAGATGTTCGAGCAGCGATGCTCGCCCGTTGCTCGGATACGGCAGGAGGTAGACGTCATCTGCCAGCGTGGAATCGTAGATCCCCGGGTCAAGATGGTTGTATGTCAAGCCGACTATCCGACCATCGAAGCAAGGGTCTGCGCGAAGACTTCTGATTACTCCAACACCGGGGCCTGGGTTGTCGTTTGCATTCAGCCCCGTGACAGCTACCGTTGCATGGAGTGTCGTATTCTTGTCCACTTCTCAGTTTTCGTCACTTTGAAGAAATCGGTGTCCACGTAGTATATCGAGGAACTCGCCGATATCCCTTTCCACATCATTCTCTCGGACATCGAATTCCAGCGAGAGCGCTCTCAAGATTTCAGAATTTGTCGCGCCCTTTTTCAGGACTGTCAGAATGGCGCGTCCGGTGGAGTTGACGGTGAACACTGTTCCGGAAACAGGATCGAAGACGAAGCCGGAGTCACTGATTGCCAGATCCTTGCATCGCAATGGTGCCTGCGTCATCGGAATGCCGCTTCACCACAGTAGCTCGGAAGACTGGTCAGCAACAGACCTGGCTTCCCGGACACGTGTACGCTGCCTGAACACCGGCATCATGGTTGGTGCACCAGGAGGCGCCGTGGCATCCAAAACCGGCAGCTTCGCAGGCGCTGATCCCGCTGTCCGGCCCACCATCCAGCGGCCCGCTGTCCGATCCGGCGTCCGGATCAGTGTCGGTGTCTGTGTCTGAATCGGTGTCTGTGTCTGTGTCTGAATCGGTGTCTGAATCGCTGTCCGAATCAGTGTCACCATCAGTGTCGCCATCGGTGTCCGTATCAGTTCCAGAATCGATATTGCTTGGATCATCGTCGCCACATGAGAATACCATCATGGCGCAAGCAAGCATTATTACGAACGAAATTTTGACCGGCATGTTTCTCTCCTTTTTAAAAATTCACCATATTAAGTATCATATCTGCTTTTCCAAATCTACATTCGGGGCCGGCGGTTTTCCAACGGCCATTATCTGTGCGGATGCGGCTCACTCGGGGTTGGCTACTTCTGTTTCGCAACCGAACTGTATGATAAGACCCGCACCTTCCTCACTCTGGAACCAGTCGCAAGTCTGGGGGCATACAAAAATCATTGTCGGGTCGGACGGGTCGTCATAATACCAGCCGTGGGAAACGCTGTCGCAATCATCTTCGGAGTTCACCCTGCCGACGATGTGAGAGTCTCCATCGTACGAAAAGACAATGTTTACCATGTCCGGATCAAAGACCTCGCCCTCTGGAGGTTCCGGAATAATCCATTCACAGTTTATCTCTGAGTTTGTGATCACTGATGCCGTGAGAGCATCGAATACCGGGTCGAAATCCTGGAGGCAGAGATCGCCCGATACGCCGCCGGTAAGGGTGACCAGGTCGGCATAGACGTCCCAGTCGAGTGGGGGAACGTCTTCAGGGGCTGAGAATTCGCAACAGGGTTCGCTCAAGCTGATGGCGCAGGCCTCGTCCTTGCTCGTGGAAGAGAAGATTCCGTGGAACAGGTAGTCGGCAAACAATACCGGATCCAGCGCCAGGAACGCCGCATTGAAGTCGGTCGCGCTCATTTCATCGGCGTCGTCAGAAACCACCACGACATGCTTTGTAGAGTTGGTGCGAATCATGCTGTGCCAGCCGTCAGCGGTCAGGATATTGTTATCCTCGTATGTTTCGAGGAGCCATTCGAGAAGCTTCACGCTGGGTACCCGGGTGCTCAAGTGCAGGTAATCAGGAAGGTTGGTGTCATCGGAAACGGGTCCAACGTCCGGATCGCCCTGGCAACCGGCGGCATCCCCAAGCGGGGGATCGATACAGATGCCGTAGAATTCGTTGTCACCGCCGCCGGAACTTCCGCAATCCCCGGGGATACACGAAACGATCACGATGCGAGCATCGATGCCGCTGGCCACGATGTCTGAGGCAAACGTATTCATGTTTGCTCGCACCTGGGCGATTTCGAGTTCAAGACTTGGCGAGTTGTCGATAACAAATACGATATCAGCAGGTTGCAGTGTATTGCCCACTCCCTCTTCGATTGACTCACACTCATCGAAAGTATCCGTGTCCGAATCGGAATCGCCATCCGCATCGGTGTCGCCATCCGCATCGGTGTCGGTACCGTCTCCGACAGTCCCCGAATTGTTGCTGCACGCGATGCCGATCGCAAGAAGGATTGCCAACATCACCAACGCTGTTGATTTCATGAGCATTTTCTTGACCTCCCATTAAATTGGTTTGTTGATACTATTTATCAATATCAACAAAAAATGAATTGCTTTGGACAAATTAACTTGCATTATTTATGCCGAATATTCAATTGGTATGTTTTCTTCAAGTTATTCGAGTATATTGGTTTAAATGAGCGTTATTGAACCGAAAGCCTGGTGCGAAAAATATGCACACATGGTTTCCATCTCCCTGTAAACAGCGTGCATTGTTTGCGCAATAAATCAGGATCGAGAGGACAGGGGGCGAACGATTGAGCATGAAGAATCCGACAGCGGGAATAAAATTCAAGTTTTTCCTGGTTTTGTGCTTGATCGTGGGAATCGGCAGCGCGCTATTGTACCGACTTGTGATGCCGGGCGCACTATTCCTTTCACGCTACATGGAGAATGGTGAACATTCGGGAGAGCCGCCCGCGAAAATCGACGAGAAATTCTTCGTTACGGGTAATAGAGAGATTCCGATGAGGGTTTACTCCTCGCGAGTCGATAGCGAAAAGACCCTATTGGTCATCCACGGTGTTCACTGGAAGGGCTTCGCGGAGCCTCGTTTGATACATTTCGCCGAGAATCTGGCGAGGCAGGGATACACCGTCGTAACGCCCAACATAGAGGATCTGCGAAATTACGACCTCAAAACGAGAGCGGTGGATGATATTGAGCGTAGCGCAAACTGGGTGCTGAACGAATCCGGATTCGTAAAAAAAGGAAAGCAGATCGGTCTTCTGGGGATCAGCTTCGGCGGCGGTCTCTGTCTCAGCGCTGCGAACCGCGCCGGTCTCGCGGATCGGGTGGCATTCGTCTTTTCCTTCGGCGGGCACGGGGATATGGGCAGAACTCTCGACTACCTGGTGACGGGGAGGATGCCCGACGGGGAGGAACTTGGCGCTCATATCTACGGCCAGGCGGTCGTCGTCAGGCACTTCGCCGCCCTGTTCGTGCCGGCAGAGCAAGTCGAGGACTTCCGCAAAGTTGTTTTCGAGTATTTGCGAGGTGAGAAGAAGGCTGTGCGAAAAGGCCTCGGCTCTCTGGGATCGGAGTCGCGGGCGATTGTCGAGTTGCTTCTGGAAAGGGACGACGAGGCTCTTGGGGCCATACTCATCTCGAAGAGGAGGGAGTTCACAATAGAGAAGGCCATGTCGCCGGTCCTCGAAAATCCGCCGGATTGCCCGCTCTTTTTGCTACACGGAGCGGTTGACAATGTCATCCCTCCATCCGAGACAAGGCTCGTTCACCAGTGGGCGTCAGGTGGAACTGAGTCTACGGCCCTTGTCAGTGAGTTGATAAAGCATGTCGACCTGGACGCCGACGAAAGAGATCCGCCGCTTGGGGAGTACTGGAAGATGATCCGGTTCTGGACAGAGATGCTACGGAGTTATTGAACCATTCTAGATTATTGACTTATTTTGGGGTCAGACACATTTCCAGGAGGTGCAAAGGTGCAAAGGTGCAAAGACAAGGGTGCCAGACACGTTATTTTCCAGATTTGGGGTGTGCAGGAGTCTATCCGCGATTGATCTGACTTTTGAGACGGAGGATGCCTCGATTGACTGCGCGTTGCCGCAGCAACGTGAAAATCGTGTATGCGAGAAGGAGGCCCAATATCACGCCGTAGGAGATGAGCATCAGCTTCTTTCCGCTGACGGTGTCGAATGTGGCGGGATCCACTGGCAGGAATTCGTCCTGTGCGGCCAGGGAGGTCAGAGGCAACAGGAGGATGCATGCGAATCCGAGGAGAGCATTGGAGATCCTGGTCATCTGTCGACCTCCTTGCCAATATCGGTTTCGAGGCTATCGAGTTGCTTGACGCACCGCGAGTGGAATCGAGCGTTCAGGATCAAGGTGACTGCGATCGCCAGAATACCCGCAACGGCCAGGATGAAAAGGACGGTCCCTTCGGCGCCGGAGAAGGTCTCGGCGGTATCTTCCGCAGCGGCGGTGAAGGCGGTTCCCTCGGTGACGTTGAGCAGCATCATGAGCGCTCCCCTTCGGCCAGCAGACCGCGCTCGGCGGCGTTCTCCTCCAGGCGGGCGAGATGCCTCCGACTTTTTTCCAGTTCGTATCTGCGCCACAGCAGGACCGAGAAGAGGACGGTGAAGGAGATCATGCCGATGATGAACGACAGCTTCATCTCGGGCGCGAGTCCTCCACCCTTGGCGCCGATGACCGTTGGATGCTGTCCGCGCCACTTCTGGACGGACAGGTGAATGATGGGAAGGACGCACGCGCCGAGTATGGAAAGAGCGGCAGCGAATTTTTTCTCCACCTCGCCGCTCGCCAGGTTGCGCAACAGCACGTAGGAAACAATTATCAACGTCAGAAGAAGCGAAGAAGTGAGCCGTGGATCCCATGTCCAGTAGGCTCCCCAGGATTTGCGTCCCCACAGGGGGCCGGTGATCATCACCACGACGGCGAACAGAAATGCGAGTTCGGCGCCGCTAAGGGCGATCATGTCCCATTTTTCCTTGCGTTTGATCAAAAACGCGATGGACCCGAACGTGCAGACAGCCCATCCGAGATACATGGAATAGGCCGCCGGAACGTGAAAGTAGAAGATTTTCTGAACAATCCCCATGCGGGCTTCCACCGGCGCGTGGAAGAACACTAGGTATAGCGTGACCAGCAACAGCGCAGCGGCAATGAGGGTCAGCGCGTGGAAAAATGCGTTCTTCATGCTGAACGGGCGATACCACGAAAGGTGGAAATTCGCCACCCCGCCCCGGAGCCTATTTCAGGAGTTTCTTCCAGGTGTCGGCAACCTTTTTCCCCAGGTCGTCCGAGCCGCCGGAGCCCGATTCGCCGCCCCCGGAGCCGGCGCCCTTCTTGTTGCCTGTCTTTACGTAGAAACGCACCTTGTCCGCGCCGAATTCAAACGTTGAGAACCAGTCGCTGTCGATGCGGAAGCTCACCTTGATTTCGCCGTCGCCGGACACGTATGTCGCGCCTTTCTCTCGCCGGAACATCACTGTCTTGTCCTCGGTGGTCATCTTTTCACGACCGATCCAGTCCCACTTGTTCCCTTTCCAGTTCCACAGATGGGCGGTTACTCCAGCGCCCTTGATGAAGAATCTACCCTCGAGCAACACCTGTATCGACTCCACGCCGCCCTTTGTTGACGCCTTCGTGGTCACCTCCAGATCCATGTGTCTCTTCTTGCCCGATTGGGTGCTTCGCATGACAAGGGCAGCGTCGTCACTCTTTACCAGACTGTCCGCGGGCGATTTCAAGGTGGACCCCGCACCCATGGCAAAGGATTTTGGCGAATAACCTCCGTCGGACGACTTGGCGGGAGAACCACCGCCGGATCCCGAGCCGGTTTTCGGAGCTTTGGCCGGGGGGCTCAACGGAGGCGCCGGCGCTTTCACACTCGCCAACGCCCTGGAAACATTTACACGCCCTCTGGTAACCCAGGCACCTCCGACAGAATCGCAATTGTCCTCGATGGCGGCCCTGACCGCGGAGTTGGAAGCCCCCGATCCCATCTTGCTGAAAAGAAGCCCGGCGAGACCGGCGACGAAGGGTGTGGCCATGGAGGTGCCGCTCTTGTACCCGTACTCGCCGTCGGGGATCGTGCTCATGATGAAGCCGCCCGGGGCAGCCACGTCGACCCACGACCCGTAGTTGCTGAACCCGGAGCGCGCGTCGTTGCTTTCTGTGGAGCCCACGGCCACACACGTGGAGTGATAGGCCGGGTAGTGCGCGTCCTGTACTCCCATGTTGCCCGCGGCGGCAATAACAATGGCGCCCTTGTTCCAGGCGTATTTGATGGAGTCTTCCTGGGTCGACGAGGGGAACATGCCCCCGAGGCTGAGGGATATTACATTGGCTCCGTGATCCGCCGCCCAGACGATACCCTTTGCCACGTCCGAGGCGAGCCCTCCCTCGGCGCCGAGCACCCGCAGGGGCATGATGGAACAGTTGGCGCATACGCCGGCCACGCCGATACCGTTGTTGGTGGAGGCTGCGGCTATACCGGCGCAGTGGGTGCCGTGTCCCCCGACATCGTCGGGATCGGAGTCCATGCCGACGTAATCATAACCGGCGACGATCTTGTTTTTGAGATCGGGGTGATCGAGATCCACGCCGGTGTCCACGATTGCGATGATCACATCCCTGTCCCCGGTTTCCATTCCCCATCCGGCGGGAGTATCGATCTTTGTTATTCCCCATTGATCATTCCACTTCGGATCGCTTGGGTTCCAGGTGGGCTTGAATATATAGTTGGGCTCCGCAAATTCCACGAAGGGCAGCTTGTTGAGCAGGGCCATCGCCTTCTTGACGTCGAGGCCCCCGGGCAGCCCGAGCCTGGAAACGTCGAGACGCGACAGCTTCTCCAAGACCTTTGCGCCGATCTCTTCTATGGCCTTTGCGCCCTTGCCGTCGTATCCGGACTTGAACTTGACCAGCAGTTCCCCGGATGCAAAATCGTCTCCCGCCCGGGCCGGGCCGGGAACGAGCAAGAAGGCCGCGAGTATGACAAAGCTGCACAGGAATATACGCCCCGAGACTCTCATGTCGGTTCCTTTCGATTCCTTGTTGTCGGCAACACCATTCACTATTTCTTTGAGGACATTTTCGGTGCGGATATTCATTTTAGTCGAAATGTGCATGAAGTTTCAGGTCTGATTGCCAGTCCGTGTTATGTTCGCACCTTCAAGGGAAGGGAGATGATCAATGAATTTTGAAAAATTGTCGAGTGTGGTCGCGGTGCTGTTTATGGCTTTCATCGTGCTCGGTTGCGGGACCGCAGCAAACGGGCAGGGCGCCGATACACCAGCGGAAACCGAGCCGGAGGCGGAGGTCTTGCCGGTCGAGAAGCCGGGTCCGATGCCGGCTATCGGAAAGCCGGTCGAAGAGGCGAAGCCGGCCGCGGAGGCAGATCGCTCGTGCGCCGTCGATGCAGATTGTGTGTACGGCGAGTGCTGCCATCCCACCACCTGCGTCGCGAAGGCATCGAAACCCAAGTGCGAGGGCGTGATGTGCACCATGGATTGCAGATCCAACACCATGGACTGCGGCGGCGGAAGTTGCGTCTGCAACGAGGGAACCTGCGAGGCAAAGATGAACCCGCCGAGAATTCCCGGAGGCGGACCCAGTTAAAGCTGGCCTCCATCAACTTCCCCTTCCCCTCGCAGGGGAAGGCCGGGATGGGGTTAAAGCTGGCCCCTCCTAGATCATGGTTTTCCGATAAACCACTTTGCGGGCCTTGAGGTCTTTGAGAATACCCTCCACAAACGCAGTGTTGCCGGCGAGTGCTTCCGGAGGATGAATTCCCGGCTCCAGGTCGATCGTTCCATCCAGCATCCTTCGCGCGACGATGGCGGCCGGGAACCCTGTGGTCCTGGCCATGGAGGTCTCGTTCCTGTCACGGTCGGTTCGATCGAAAAGATCCCAGGTAACCCTGTTGAAAGGATGCCCGTTGCCGCCCATTGCAGTGATTCGCATCACCGTGAACTCTTCCATCATATCGTCCAGATGCCATGCGGGTTCAAGAAGCTTGAGCGTCAGGTCGACGGGCGCAATCTTGACGCCGTTCACGTCGATGGGCTCGTTTCCCAGGAACCCGCTGTCTCTCAGCAGGCCTATCTTTTTGGCGTAACCTGGATATCGAAGGGTCTTTTCCTCCATTCCGGGACAATCGATGGTCCGGATCAGGGATCGGAGACCGTCTGTGAAAAACGCCTCGAGAGTGCCGACCTCGGGGAACTCGATCTGCTCTATTCCGGACAGAGGCACCCGCTCGACCATGTTTCCAGACACCTTTATTCTGGCAGGCCGGGTGTACTCCTCGAGCACATCAACGGGGGAGAATGGGGCGGCGTACTCCCAGGGTTGACGGCGCACCATCGGCAGACCGCCTACCACAATTCTGATCTGTCGCGCGGGGGCCACTTCCATCGCGGCTGTTGCGGCGAGGAGATTGCTCATGCCCGGCGCGACACCGAAGTCGTAGAGTACCCTGGAACCGGTCTTTTTGGCTTCCTCGTCGAGGCTGGATGGGTCTTCCGGCATGAAGGAGATGTCCACGCATGGCTTCCCGGTGGCGATAACCCCTTTCAACGCGTTGAGTCCCATGGCGCCGGGGAGCGCGCCGATCACCAGATCGTGGTCGGATGCGAGACGTTCGATGGTGCCGATGTCGGAGAGGTCCGCGAAAACGGTTTCACATTCGAGTTTTTCACAGAGAGCGTCGAGGTACTCAGTTCGTCGGTCCGCAATAGTGACTTGAATATCGGCGTCGTCGTTGAGATCGCGGGCGATCACGTGTCCTACGCGTCCAGCCCCCAGGATAATGAGCTTGTGCATGTTGAGGAGTATCCTTTCTTATCGAGGTAAATGCGAATAGATTTTGCTTGTGTGCGGTGAAAACCGCCTGGTTCCACCACCCTGGCTCACAATATCAAGCACTGCGTCGACATCGACGATCTGTCTGCCGAAGAGGTGAGAAACCCCGTGCCGGGCGAATCCGGCCCACATGGGGGTTGTCGGCCCCATCATCACGATTTCTCCGCTCACCATGCCCAGGAGATCGTCCGCCGTTCCGTTGACCAGGGTTTGCGAAGTGAAGATAGCCACGTCGCATCCCGGCAGCAGATCGGCCGCTCTTTCTTCGGAGAGTACGGGCGCCGGCAGCGGTCGCCGGTCGAAAATATAGAGATTCTTTGCCCTGGACTCGAGCAGGGGGACGAGAGGCGCAATGTGGCCTACCAATCCGATGACCGCTCCATTGAGATCGATGCAATTCTCGATGCCGGGGTCAGGGTTGTTCGATGTATTGAGCGAGGCGTTTACCGTGGCCAGAGCGATTCCCGTTGTAACGGGATCCCCCGGCTGCGCCATGTGAACAAGATCTTCTGCGCTGCGACCCTTGAGCGAGCCCGCCTCGTCCAGAACCGTGCACGAGGACATGGCCAGTGGATGGGCGGCGGAGGCCAGCCCGCACGAGCCGTTGTCGAGTTGGACCGCCGTAAAAGCAAGGCCGATCCGGACTTCAACAATGCTTCTGCCCTTCAACAGGGGCAAGGTGTCCCGAATGATTTCCTGTATAATCACTGGCCGTTTATCCTATTAATATCAAATAATAGCGAGCAAAAAGCTCCAGTTTTACATTCGCGTTTGTTCACAAGGGTGCCAGACACATTATTTTCCAGATTTTTTCCGGGGCAGCGAATGGTGTATTGTGTTTGCAATGAACCACTTCTCCATCCTGCGCGCGGTTCTCGCCATCTTTGTGGCAATTGCCATTTCGCTGGCCGGGACGCCGGGCGTGGCGGCCGACGAGGAGATTCGGCCGTTGGTGGTGATGATGGTCTTCGAGAAGCAGGAGGAGGCATCAAGGGAGATCGTTGAGGCCGTCGGCGGTCAGTTGAGCGATCTGGATGTGGATTTCGGCTCCCGTGTTGTGGGACCACGCCCATCGGAAGCAGCCGCAAACATCCGATTGGCAGGTGGGGTGGCGACCGACAAGAACGTCATCGCGGTCTTCTGGTATGCCTCCCTGGAAGATCAAGTGTATCTCTACCTCTCCAACAACGATGGGAACCGCATTCTCGTCAGAAAACTGGAGCGTGAAGCGCAGGCCAGGGGAAGGGCGGAAGGACTGGCGATCATTGTGAGATCCTCCATAATTGCGCTTCTGCACGGAGGGATCATAGGGATTTCCGTTCACGAATCCCAACAAGCGGAGACCAGGGAAGGCAAGGACACCCGAGACGGCCCGGATTCCGACGAAGCGGTTCGCGTGGAGGAGCCAGGATCCGCCGACTCTTTACGGTTATTCATGAGGCTTGGTTATAATATCGGTGTTCGCTCCAGGGACAATCCAGTAGTGAACGGCTTCGGTCTGGACTTGCTCCTTCACTTCAACCGATTTCTTGCAGCGACTGCCGGCTACACGGTTTTCTTCCCGGTGCAGGGCAGGGGCGAATTCGCTACCGCGAGAATATACAGACATCCTTTCCGCCTCGGACTCAGAGGAGGGATTGCCGTAAAACGGTTTCGGCTCGGACTCTCCCTGTCCCTGGTGCTGGACTATACGACACAGGAGGTGATGAACCTGGCGCAGGATGTCGACGCGAGCAACGACATGAATGATCTTGCAGTCGGGCTGTTCCCCATGGTGGATATGGTTGTTCAGATCACCGGGAGGTTGGGGATCTTTCTCGCCGCAGGAGCCGAGTTCTTCTTCAACTCCAGGCGTTATACGGCGAGCCTTGGTGGGGAAAGGGAACTCCTGGTGGACACATGGCCGATCCAACCCGGTTTTATGTTGGGAATTCGGGTGAATCTGGTTTGAAAGGAATGCGCTTTTCGGCCAAAAAAGCACATCCGAACCCAGTGACCGATCCCACATCCGAGATGAAATGATGGCAGTAATTTCAGAAAAGACCGATCCCAGCCCTGACCTCGAATTGGCGAAGGCGGCGGCTCTCGGTGACGACGTTGCCAGGCGTCGGGTAGTGGACAGGCTCGTGGATCGGGTGTCCATAACGGTTCGCTATCTTGCGGGGAGCGATCCGGATGCCGATGACTACGCGCAATTGGCCATCATCGAGATTCTCAAATCGGTGGGCTCGTTTCGTGGCGAGAGCACCCTGGAGTCATGGGCTGACAGGATCACGGTTCGCACTGCCATTCGCCAACTCAAGAAGCGGCGACGGCGCGACCGGATGGAAGAGGCCGCTCCCGAGAGGGAAGGGCGCGGCACGGGCCACGAGGCCGCCCCGGAGCGAAAGCTCATCAGACACCGCATGTCCGAGCGTATTGCGAAACTCATGGGAACACTGACTCCCGAGCGCGCAAGGGTTCTGACCATGAGGCTGGTGCTCGGATACAGCATCGAGGAGATATCCTCGATTACCGGCATGAAAATAAACACGGTTCGCGACCGTCTGGCCGTGGCGCGAAGACAGCTGAGAAAGAAAATTCAAAGGGATCCCGTTCTCAAGGAGTTCGCGGGGTCGATTTCCGGACAGGTGGCATGAGTAGTTCAATGGATGATTGTCGAAAAATACATGAGCTGTGGGATCGTGAGACATCCGGTGGAGTTCTGGACAAGTCTCATCGAGATCTCATTGAAGAGCATCTCAAGCACTGTGATGAATGTCGCTTCGAGGCAGTGAGCATCGATTCCATGGATGTGAACGGCCCGGACGGACCTCCACGGTTCCTCGATGATGACATCGCACGACGCAAGTGGATCGACACTGCGGTCGCCAGGGCGGCAGCGGCAGGCGAACACGCGACGGAAGACCGAGAGCGACCGATGCCTTTCATGAGGTTTGCGGCGGCGGCGGCAGTGGTGGGCATTATTGTCGGCGCGACCGCGCTATTCGTGAACGGCTTCTTCAATAGCGAGGCAGAGCACGACGCTTCATCTTCTCCCGTGGCCGACGGAACAATGGAGGGCGACGGAACCACACAAATGACAGGCCATGTCCTTCTTCGCACCCGTGAAGAAGGCTCGTCGTCGGCCAGGCCGGTCGGCGCGGGTGACAGCCTCAAGGCGGGCGATGGCCGATTTGTAGTCGATCTCGGCACAGGGGTGCGCCTGTATCTCGTTGCGCAAACCGAGGTGGAGATAACGAGCCTGAACTCCGCGAATATGGAAGTCAATCTGGTCTCGGGCCGGATCATCGCATCCATTGATCCCATGAGGAGCGGTCCCGAATTCGCCGTCTCCACAAGAGAGGGGACCGTGATTGCAAAGGGAACAGTCTTCTCCGTTGAAGCAACCACGGATAGTGTTCGCGTTGGAGTGATGCGCGGAGAGGTGAGCCTGGAGGAGAAGGGCGGTTCGGCCAGAACCATCGGACTCGGACAATCCGCCGTGATGGGGCGGCCCGTGGTAGCCGGCCTTCGCCCGCAGGCAGAGGAGGAAGCCCAGTCGATTCTCAAGATGCTGGACATGCTGACCTCCTCCGATTCGGCAAGTATGTATCTGCGAAGCCTGCCCGTCGGAGCGGTTGTTTCGGTGGACAAGGTCAAGATCGGACGGACACCGCTTTTCGCAACAATACGAGCGGGACACAGGGCTCTCGAACTGGAGATGGACGGACGCGCGCCGGTGCGAGAGCTCGTGGAGTTGGGTCGCGGCACAGAGATATCAAGGGTCTTTGCCCTCGAGGAGTTTATCGATAACGAGGATGTGGCGACAATCGAATCCAGCCGACCGTCGGTTGTCCACACCGTGCGCGGCACCCCATCGGAGCTGCTGGCCATTGCGCAGGGGCAACGCGCCTCTCGAAAATGGAAAGGCGCTGCGAAGACCTACAACGAGCTGATCAGAGCCTATCCGCGAAGCGTGGAGGCCAGGACGTCGCTCATTTCCCTCGGGGTGATCCAGCTCGATCACCTGGGGCAGCCGGGCAAGGCCCTTGGTTCGTTCGGCCGATACCTGTCCTCTTCGCGAACCGGGGCTCTCGCCCAGGAGGCGGCATGGGGCAAGACGAGAGCCTTTCGCGGGCTGTCACGGAAACAGGCCGAAATGAAAGCACTCGAAAAATTCCTTGGTGATTTTCCCGGCGCGATCCAGGCCCCCATGGCCACAAGGCGGTTGCGCGAACTGAAAGAGGAACCAAAACCATGAAGAAAAACAACATCATTTTTCTGGGAGTGTCGCTCCTGACAATCGCGCTATTGTCCCTTGCCGGATGCGAGGCGAAGGACAAAGCCCTGGCCGGCGGCGGGGACACTGACACCGACGCGGACTGTGTGGACGGAGAGTTCAGCTGCGACGGCGCCGACTATATGGAGTGCGTTGACGGGCAGTGGTCTCTGGTCGAGACATGCGAGGAGATCTGCGTCCCGGATCTGGGGTGTGTCGTATGCGTGCCGGGAGACGCCTACTGCGAAGGCGATCTTGTCATGGTTTGCGATGACGACGGATTGGGCTACTCGATAGATCAGGACTGCGCGGAGCTCGGAACCGTCTGCGAGGACGGGGCCTGCGTCTTCGATGATCCTTGCGCGGAGGCCATCGCCACCAAGAACAACATCGGTTGCGAATACTGGGCCGTCGATCTCGACAATGCCGAAAACTATTTCGACGATGCGGCTGCGGCGCAGTTCGCCGTCGCGATCGCCAATATCGGCAATCAGGGAACCGCGCAGGTAGAGGTTCACCTGAACAATGCTGTTTACGGTGACGCGCTCAATCTGGAACTCGTCGAGGAACACGACGTGCCCCAGGGCGAGGTTTATATTTTCCTGCTTCCCCGGCGCGACGCTGACGGAGACAATGTCACCAACAACGTGGACGACGGCCCCCAGTCATGGCTCTCTTCACGGGCATTCAGGATTGTCTCGAACCTTCCGGTGGCGGCGTATCAATTCAACACTCTCGACCAGCAGTACTCGAACGATGCGTCACTGCTCCTGCCCACCTCCGGGCTTGGGAAGGATCATCTGGTAGTCGGATTTCCACCGGGAGCCCCCACGGCAGCGGCGGGATCTCCCAGAAACCGGGGGTACGTCACGATTCTGGGAACAGAGGAAAACACATCGGTGACGGTGCAGGTGGCCGAAGACATCGAAGCCGGCTGGGATGTGCCCGCCATGGCAGCAGGGGATAGTCACACATTCAATATCGGTCCATTCGATGTGCTCAATCTGGAAACGCGTCTGTTCACTCTGGTAGAGCTGATGGGGGGACACGATGCGGACCTGACAGGAACCCGCGTCGAGGCGGACAAGTCGGTGGCGGTTTTCTTCGGAGTGGATCTGACCTCAATCGGCCAGGAGAGTTTCACGGATAGTTGCTGCGCAGAACACCTCGAGCAGCAGGTCATTCCCTCCATGGCGATGGGGCAGAACTTCGTGGTTTCCCACTCGGCACAGCGCAACGCCGGCACCGCCGAGATGGATTACTACAGGATCATGGCCTACGAAACCGCAACAGTCACAACGAGTCTTCCATCGCCAAATGATTCGTTCACTCTTGGTGTGGGAGAGTTCAGGGACTTCTTTGTCAACACGGGGTTCACCGTGGAAACCACGGACGGTTACCTGCACGTAGCTCAATTCCTGGTGGAGGGCGGCAATACCACCGCCTGGATCGGCGACTCGTCGCTTCTGTATGTTCCCGCCGTGGAACAGCGGCGAAGCCTGTACGTGTTCACCACGGGGCAGGGGTTCTCTATCAATCAGGTTGTGATCTCCATGCCGGAGGGAACCGAGGCCCACTACACGGATAGTAGCCAGACCAAGGACGTGAACGCCAGCAACTGTCTGGGCCCGCTCCCCAATGGAACCCTCGGTGGTATCACTTACGTGGCATACGATTGCGAGATCGAGGACGGCGTGCACACTGTATATTCCGGTGCAAACCCGGACGATACCGGCGAAAATATCGCCGTGTACGTGTATGGTTATTACAGCGCCGGTTCCTATGCCTACCCTGCAGGATCAGACCTTCGCCACACCAATCCCGTCGTGATCGAGTAACGCACGTTCTTCCGCTGCGTTAATTATTTATTCACATTCCAAATTAATTACACCTAATAGGGTGAAATGAACTATTCTTGGAGTAGTACTATATATGACCGGGTGCGCGCGAACGTGGTTAAACGACGAACAAAATTCCTGAAAAGGGGAAAACAATGAATCTTTCACTTCGTTTTTTACTGATGGCAGCTCTCGGCACAATGATGATCGGGGCGCCAGGTTGCAATCCAGTAGACCGTGTCGATGACAGCAACAGTGACGCGGATACCGATACGGATACCGATACGGATACCGACACGGATACCGACGCCGATTCGGATTCGGACAGCGACGGCGACGCGGACGGCGACGGCGGCGATACCGTCTGTGACGAGCAGGATTTTAATATTGAAATCGAGCCCGTGCGCCTGGTCATCCTTCAGGATTTTTCGGGTTCCATGAGCGGAACAAACTGGACCCAGGCCACAACCGCGCTGACCAACATCCTCACTCTGTGGATGGGCATGGGCATCGAGTTCGGGTTCGACTATTTCCCCAATGACGGGAACTGCGGGGTCAACTCGACCATAACGATCCCTCCGGCCGCCGGTACCGAAACGTCGATCATCACCTGGATGACCTCCCATACTCCCACCGGCATGACCCCACTCGAAGAAGCCATGATGAACTACTTCAATTACGGTTACGCTGCGGGCTTCCCGGAGTCCGGCGTCAACTCGTACATGGTAGTGGTCACCGACGGCATGCCCAATTGCGCCAGCGGAGACGCCGCTTCCTTCTCGGCCACAACAGCCTCATTGCTGGCCAACCAGATCAAAACCTTTGCAATCGGGTTCAATTACTCCAGCACACAGCTCGATGCGGTGGCAGCAGCCGGCGGTATGCCCGCTCCGTACAATGTTCCCATCAACGCCACCGATTCGGTCACCCTGCAAAACGCATTCGACGATATCGCGCAGGTTGTCATCACCTGCATCTTCGACGTGCAGAGCCCGGACGCGAGCGCGGATCCCGACAATGTGAATTTCTATTTCGACGGCGTGGTTTTGCCGATGAACGACGGTTGCGGCGGCTCAGGAGAGGGCTGGCAGTGGGTTGACGCGGCGCACACGCAGGTGGAGTTCTGCCCGGTATCCTGCGATGACATCAAGGACGGCGATCCGCCGGACATCACGGCAGCGTGGGGTTGTCCGACAGAGCTTATTTAGAGTTATTCGGGAAATATCCCCGAAAGGAGAACAGTAATGAAATCCTCCATGTATTTTCTGATGGCGGTTCTTTTGACTCTCGGAATCTTCGGTTGCGAGTCCGTCAAGCATGCAGATGAGACGGGCGGTGACGCAGACACCGATACGGACACCGATACGGATACCGACACGGACACCGACGCAGATTCCGATTCGGATTCGGACAGCGATTCCGACGCCGACGGTGACGGCGGCGATACCGTCTGTGACGAGCAGGATTTCGAGATCGAGATCACGCCCGTGCGGCTGGTGTTCCTGCTGGACAAATCGGGCTCAATGAGCACCACCCCCATGCAGCAGGCCAAGGACGCCATCAACAATATTCTGGGCATATGGGCGGGCCAGCAGATCGAGTTTGGGTTCGATTACTATCCCAGCGATACATACTGCGCTGTTCACACGGCCATTCCCGTGTCTCCCGCTGCGGGCACCGAGACCGGAATTACCACAATGCTCAACGGTATCTCGTCCGGGGGCAACACGCCCACCGAGGAGGCGATGCTCAACTACCTGAACTTCGGCTACGCGACCAGTTTTCCGGAGTCGGGCGTTGAATCCTACCTGGTTGTCGTCACCGACGGTTCCCCCAACTGCATCAGCGGAGACACGGCTTCCTTCTCCGCCACCACCGCCAGCCTGCTGGCAAACCAGATCAAGACCATCGCCGTTGGTTTCAACTACACCAGCGCATCTCTCAACGCGGTCGCGGCGGCGGGAGGTATGCCGGCTCCCTACAACGTCCCGATCCAGGTTACCGACTCGACGACAATGCAGAACGCTTTCAACGACATCGCGCAGGTTGTCATTACCTGCATCTTCGATGTGCAGAGCCCGGACGCGACAGCGGATCCCGACAACGTGAATTTCTATTTCGACGGCGTGGTCGTGCCCTATAACGACGGCTGCGGCGGCTCAGGAGAGGGCTGGCAGTGGGTTGACGCGGCGCATACCCAGGTCGAGTTCTGCCCGGTATCCTGCGATGAGATCAAGGACGGCGATCCGCCGGACATCTCGGCCGCATGGGGTTGCCCGACGGTTGTTGAGTAGTCGAACCTCCCTGAAAAACACGAACTGACCTACGGACAATTCCCCGGAACCGGGGTGCAGGTATCATCGAGGTTGTCGTAAACATTTATCGATGTGGGCACGCTGGTGAACTGGTCCAACAGCTCGCACGCCTTGCAGTCGTGTAGGGAAACATTGAAACCGATCCCCAATGTCCCCACCGAGGTGATGTCGCTCAAGCCGTCCAAGTTTGTCAGGATGTCGTTATCGGAGATGACCAATTTCCCGTCCACCGAGGTGAGGGCGCTCAGCCCGTCCATGTTGGGGAGGGCGTCGTTACCTTGAATATATAAATGCTCACCCACAGAGGTGAGTGCGCTCAGCCCGATCAGGTTTGTGAGGGCGTCGTTGTCGTTGATGTACAAGCCCTCTCCCACCGAGGTGAGGGCGTTCAGTCCGTCCAGGTTGGGGAGGGCGGCGTTGTATTTGATGTACAAGCACCCGCCCACCGAGGTGAGCGCGCTCAGCCCGTCAAGGTTGGGGAGGACTGCGTTCCAGGAGATGTACAAGTCCCCACCCACCGAGGTGAGGGCGTTCAGTCCGTCCAGGTTGGGGAGGGCGGTATTCCATTCGATGTACAACAGACCACCCACCGAGGTGAGGCAAACCAGCTCGCTCAAGTCGGTGCACGAAGGGCAATTGATTTCAAGACCTCCAGAGATCGATGTGTATCCCGCGAAAGTTGCGAGATCCGATTGTGTAGTGATCTCGAAATCGCCGTTGTAATCCAAGAGATTGCACTCGACCGGGCCGGTATCAGTGTCTGTATCGGTGTCAGTATCAGAATCAGTGTCAGTATCGGTATCTGTATCGGTGCCTGTGTCCGTGTCCGAGTCGGTCCCCATGATGATCTCTTGCATGGACCAGCAACCCGCTGAAAGCGCTGCTGCCACAACCAGCACAAGCCCCAGTAGAAAATGTTTGATGTCGATCACCTGACGCCCACCTATATCAGTTGTGACGATGATACCATCAGTTCGCCGCGCCTTCTTCAGGAAGTGTCAGAATCATTTCTAAGGACAACCCGCCGGAACGGGGGTGCACGAGTCGTCGAGGTTGTCGTGGACGTATATCGTTATGGGCGCGCTGGCGAACTGGTCCAGAAGGTCACACGCCTCGCAGTCGGGAAGAAGATCGTTATTGAAGATGGTCAAGTCACCCGCTACCGAGAGGATGTTGCTCAGCCCGTCCAGGTTTGCAAGGACTGGGTTGCCGCCGTAAGAAAACTGGCTACCTATTATCAAGTCCCCGCCCACCGAGGTAATGCCGCTCAGGCCGTCCAGATTGGTGAGGGCGTCGTTATCTTGGATTTTCAAACCATAGTTCGTTGAGGTGATGCCGCTCAGGCCTGTCAGGTTCGTCAGGGCAAGGTTCATAAAGATCCACAATTCCCCGCCCACCGAGGTGAGGGCGCTCAGACTGATCAGACTAGAGAGGGCATCGTTTTCGGAGATAATCAAGGACCCGCCCACTGAGGTGAGGCCGCTCAGACCGATCAGACTGTAGAGGACGTCATTGTTTTCGATTCTCAAGTCCACTCCCACAGATGCAATACAAATTAACCCGCTCAAGTCGGTGCAAGAATCGCAGATGATTCTAAGTCTCCCCGAGATAGAGGTGTATCCCGCGAGGAATGCGACATCTGATTGGTCGTCGATAGTGAAATTGCCGCTGTACTCTCCCAGATTGCACTCGATTGGACCGGTATCCGTATCTGTATCGGCATCTGTGTCGGTATCTGTATCGGTGTCCGTGTCCGAGTCGGTCCCACCGTCTTTGATGGACAAAACGTGTGAGCAACCACCGCAAACCAGCGCGGTCGCAACTGCCATCAAGATCAAGTATCGCATCACCCCACCTTCGTTTTGTACGTGAGAGTTAGTCTATCATCTTACGATAACAATCTACGGACAACTCCCCGGAACCGGGGTGCAGGTGTCGTCGAGGTTGTCGTAAACATCTATTGAAGCGGGGCCGCTGATGAGCTGGTCCAGGAGGTCACACGCCTCGCAGTCGGGCAGGACAGTGTTGTCGTTGATATACAAGGTTCCGCTTCCGCCCAATGAGGCAACGCTGCCCAGCCCGTCAAGGTTTGTGAGGGCGGTGTTATTGCTGATTTCCAGCCACCCGCCCACCGAAGTGAGAGCGCTCAATCCGTCCAGGTTGGTCAGGGTGGCGTTGCCTCCGATTCCCAACATACCGCCCACCGAAGTGAGAGCGCTCAGCCCGCCCAGGTCGGTCAGGGCGGCATTGTATGCTATGGACAAGTTCCCGCCTACCGAGGTGAGGCAAATCAACTCGCTCAACTCGGTGCACGAGTAGATATAAAGGTTTCCCGAGATCGATGTGTATCCTGCGAAGGCTTCAATATCCGATTGAGCATCAATGATCAAAAAGCCGCTGTACTCTCCCAGATTGCACTCGATCGGACCGGTATCCGTGTCGGTGCCCGTGTCGGAATCTGAGTCGGTATCTGCATCCCCGTCCGTGTCGACATCAGCGGTCCCACCGTCTCCGATGGACGAAACGTTCGAGCACCCGCCAAAGACCAGCACTGTCGCAATCACCGTTAAAAGCAAAGACCTCATGTCCAAGCCCTTTTGTTTTGCACGTGAGAGCATTTTAGGATGGACATTCACGTTTGTCGTTTGACGAACATCTACGGACAACTCGCCGGAACCGGGGTGCAGGTATCATCGAGGTTGTCGTGGACGTCTATTGAGGCAGGTCCGCTTATGAGCTGGTCCAGGAGGTCACACGCCTCGCAGTCGGGAAGAAGATCGTTATTGAAGATGGTCAAGTCACAGCCCACCGAGGTGAGGGAGCTTAGCCCGTCCAGGTCGGTGAGGGCGTCGTTGCTCCGAATATACAGGTCCTTGTTCACCGAGGTGAGGGCACCCAGCCCGTCCAGGTTGGTGAGGGCATAGTTGTATTGGATGGTCAAGTTCCCGTCCACCAAGGTGATGTTGCTCAGGCCGACCAGGTTTGTGAGGGCGTCGTTGTTATCGACCCACAAGTACCAGTTCACCGAGGTGATGCCGCTCAGGCCGTCCAGGTCGGTGAGGGCGTCGTTGTGTCCAATGGAAATGGACTTACCCACCGAAGCGAGGGCGCTCAGGCCGTCCAGGTTGGTGAGGGCGTAGTTGCGTGCGATGAACAAGCCCTCGTCCACCGAAGTGAGGGCGCTCAGGCCGTCAAGGTTAATGAGGGCGGCGTTATTGTGGATATTTAATTCCCTGCCCACTGTGGTGAGGGCGCTCAGGCCGTCAAGGTTGGTGAGGGCGTTGTTGTAGCGGATCCACAATTCCCTGCCTGTCGAGTTGAGGGAACTCAGCCCGTCAAGGTTGGTGAGGGAGGGGTTGCTGGAGATCCACAATTCCTCACCTACCGAGTTGAGGGAACTCAGCCCATTCAGGTTGGTGAGGGCTGTGTTGCCTGTAATGTTCAAGCCCTCGCCCACCGAAGTAAGGCAAAGCAACTTGTTCAAGTTGGTGCAAAACGGGCATTTGATAAACAAGTGTCCAGAGATCGATGTGTATCCCGCGAGGGTTGAGACATCCGATTGTGCGTCGATCGTAAAATCGCCGCTGTACTCTCCCAGATTGCACTCGACCGGGCCGGTATCCGTGTCGGTATTGGTGTCTGTATCTACGTCCGTATCCGTATCGGTGTCCGAGTCCGAGTCCGAGTCGGTTCCACCGTCTTTGATGGACAAAACGCGTGAACACCCGCTGCAAATCAGCGCGGTCGCAACTGCCATCAACAACAAGTATCGCATCACCCCACCTTCGTTTTGTACGTGAGAGTTAGTCTATCATCTTACGATAACAATCTACGGACAATTCCCCGGAACCGGGGTGCAGGTATCGTCGAGGTTGTCGTAAACATCTATTGAAGCGGGGCCGCTGATGAGCTGGTCCAACAGGCCACACGCCTCGCAGTCGGGGAGACCGACGTTGGAGTAGATGTCAAATTCATAGTTCACTGAGTTGAGAGCACCCAGCCCGTCCAGGTTTGTGAGGGCGGCATTGTCGGAGATAATCAAGCCCTGACCCACCGAGGTGAGGGCGCCAAGACCGTTCAGATTTGTCAGTACGGCGTTCTCTTCAATATGCAGGTCCTTGTCCATCAAGGTGATGCCGCTCAGGCCGTTAAGGTTTGTGAGGGCTGCGTTCTCGGAGATAGTCACCCACCCCTCCACAAAGCCGGTTATCCCGCTGAGCCCGTCCAGGTTGGTCAGGGCGGTGTTGTTCAATATTCGCAAGTTATAACCCACCGAGGTTATACCACTCAGCCCGTCAAGGTTTGTCAGGGTGGGGCTGTAGGAGATTTCCAGGCTCTCGCTCACCGGGCCGGTGATATTGCTGAGCCCGTCGAGGTTGGTGAGGACGGCGTTTCCACTGATATTGATCCTATTTACCGAGGTGAGCGCGCTGAGCCCGTCCAGGTTCGTCAGGCTGTCGTTCCAGCCGACGCCCAGCCACCAGCCCCCCGAGCCGGCTATCCCGCTGAGCCCGTCCAGGTTGGTGAGGGAGGCGTTGAACCAAATGGACAAGCTCATGTACGTGTCCAGTGAGGTGATGTTGCTGAGCCCGTCCAGGTTCGTTATGGCGGGGTTGTCCATGATCCTCAAGCCCTCCCCATCCTCCCAGCCCACCACCCCCCCCACCGAGGTGATGCCGCTCAGCCCATTCAGGTTGGCGAGGGTGAGGTTGGATTCGATCCCCAGACTACCGTCCACCGAGGTGATGTTGCTGAGCCCGTCCAGGTTGGCAAGGGCGGGGTTGCCGCCATCTTGATGTAGATATGAACCTATTTTCAATCTCCCGCCCACCGAGGTGATGCCGCTCAGCCCGTCCAGGTTTGTGAGGGCGGGGTTGCCGATGATTTCCAAGCTCCCGTCCATCGTGGTGAGGGAACTCAGCCCGTCCAAGTCGGTGAGGGCGGGGTTGAAACTAATGTACAAACCACCCACCGAGGTGAGTGCGCTCAGCCCGTCGAGGTCGGTGAGGGAGGCGTTGCGCCAAATGGACAAGCCATCCACCGAGGTGAGGGCGCTCAGCCCGTCCAGGTTTGTGAGGGCGTCGTTCCAGCTGATAGTCAACCACCCGCCCACCGAGGTGAGGGCATTCAGACCGTCAAGAATGCTGTGGACCTTGCTCTCGGTGATCCTCAATCCCCCGCCCACCGTGGTGAGGCAAACCAACTCGTTCAGGTCGGTGCAAAACGGGCATTTGATATCAAGGTTTCCCGAGATCGACGTGTATCCCGCGAGTGGCGAAATATCCGCTTGTGTGCCGAC
The DNA here is from genome assembly GCA_030595125.1 of Deltaproteobacteria bacterium. Taxonomy (GTDB): domain Bacteria; phylum Myxococcota_A; class Polyangia; order JAAYKL01; family JAAYKL01; genus JAUVAN01. Next base: position 6,254 of record JAUVDV010000041.1, on the reverse strand, counting down.
CAAGAAATCGCCATCGCCGGTGTACTCTCCCAGATTGCACTCGATCGGACCGGTATCCGTATCGGTATCTGTATCCGTGTCAGTGTCGGACGTCCCACCGTCAAGGACGACCGACGAGCTTTTCGAACACCCACCGCAAACCGTCGCGGTCGCAAGCGTCATCAAGAGAAAGTATCGCATCACCCCCGCCTTTCAATATTGACGTGAGAGCATTCTAACATGGGCCTTCACGTTTGTCGTTTGTCCGCCTCCGCCGGGGCCTACGGCGGGATCTTACGAGGACAATATGAGGGCGGTGAATCAGCGGGTTTTTTTGTCCAGGCGTTTCTGGATGGCGTTTCGCGCTGCGAGCATGAATCCCAGGGTGAGGAACGCGCCGGGGGGGAGGATCATCACGAGAATTCCCGGGTAATTTTCACCCAGGAGGTTGAACTTGATCTCCGTCTCGCCCATCTGGAAAAAGGTGATGGTGCCCGAGCCGATGATCTCCCTCAACGCGCCCAGAACGAACAGCGCGAGGGTGAACCCCAGGGCCATTCCGAGTCCGTCGAGAGCCGACCGCAGGACGGTGTTGCGCGATGCGAACGCCTCCGCCCGTCCCAGGATGATGCAGTTGACCACGATCAGAGGAACGAACAGACCAAGGCTGCGGGACAGCTCGTACTGGTAAGCCTTGAGCAGCATATCGACGACGGTAACGAAGGCCGCGATGACCACGATGTAGACCGGGATACGCACGCTCTTGGGCACTATGGGCTTGATAATGGAAACGAGGATGTTGGACCCCAGAAGAACGAACGTGGTGGCCGCGCCCATCCCCAGACCGTTGTATGCGGAGTTGGTGACCGCCAGAGCAGGGCACAGGCCCAGCAGCAGCACCATGATGGGGTTGTCCTTCCACAGTCCCTTGAAGAGTTCTCCGAGATGAGAGGTCTTGTTAGCGGGCATCGCACACCTCCCGCGAATCCTCCAGGGGCTCGGCCTGCGCGATCTCGTCCCCTCGTTCTCTCCACAAGCGCTGAGCCTTTGCGATGGCGTTCAGCATGCACCTGGACGATATTGTGGCCCCGCTGAGCTGATCGATGTCTCCACCGTCCTTCTTCACCGACCACTTTATATCGTCCGGTCCGTTGCCCACCATCTGCTGCTGGTATTCGCACCTGGTGAACAGCGCGCCAAGACCGGGGGTTTCTCTGTGCCGCAGAACCTCTACCCCGGTTAGCACCCCATCGCTCATGCGCACGCCCACAAGGGTGAGGATGGTTCCGTCGTAGGCCTTGTCGCCTATCGACTCGATGGCCAACCCCACCAGCTCGCCGTTCTTGCGCGCCCGGTAGATTTTGTGCCCGTCCAGGCAGATCGCGTCGTTCATGGGCTCATTGTCGAAGACAGCGTCCTTCTTTACGCAGGGATCGGGTTTCTCCGCATCCGGCAGCACCTTGGTGATGGATCGCAGCGTGAAGTTTCGCTCGTTCTCGATTATGGGCCCTTCTGTCACGTCGTGCATGCCGGCCAGACCGAGACCTGCCGCACCGGCGATGACCGTGAGGACGATGAGCATCTTGAGCGTCTCGGGCATCACTCGCCTCCCTTCGCCGCCGCCGCCATCCTCTTCCACCCAAACTTCTTCGGCCGCGTGTACCTGTCGATGATGGGCACCGTGGCGTTCATCAGAAGCACCGCAAAGGAGACCCCCTCGGGATAACCGGCCCACAACCTGATGACCATTGTCAGCACGCCGCAGCCTATGCCGAAAGCAATTTTACCCCCGGGGAACATGGGGCTCGTCACGTAATCGGTCGCCATGAACCAGGCCCCGATCATTACCCCCCCGGTGAACAGATGGAATGTAATCCCCGCGAAGTGATCCGGATCGATCATGTTCGTGATGGCGGCGAAGAGCGCTACCGACCCCAGGAAGCTTATGGGGATGTGCCAGGAGATTATTCTCCGCGCCAGCAGGAAAACGCCGCCGAGAAGTATAAGCAGCCCGGAGGTCTCTCCCAGAGAGCCGTTGATCTGGCCGATGAAAATTTCGGTGCTGTTCTCTAGCGCCGCCACCGCGTGAGCGCCGTTCTCTGCGAGCAGACCCAGCGGTGTGGCAGCGGTCACGGCGTCGATGTTATTTGCGCCCAATTCCACCAGCGATCCGGATGCGTCGTATGCCGTTACCGGATGGTTGAAGAGAGTTTCTCCCGTGCCCGAGGGGACCAGCCATCGCGTCAGGGGGCCGGGGAAGGCGATGAGCAGGAACACGCGGCCGGTCATCGCAGGATTGAATGGATTCTGCCCAAGCCCGCCGAAGACCGCCTTCGCGACGATGATGGCCACGAACGCTCCCACCCCACATATCCAGATGGGTAGTCCGGGCGGCAGGGTCAGCGCGAGGATGAGACCCGTGAGCACCGCAGAGCCGTCGCGTATCGAGACGGGTTTTTTTGCCATCAGCTGGGAGATGGCTTCGAACACGGCGCAGAAGGCTACCGTCGAGAGGATGACCATCAGGGCGCTCAGTCCGAAAAGATAAACGGACCATCCGGCCGCCGGCAAAAGAACTGCCGATACGGTCCACATGATCCTGGACGAGGAGATTCCGCCGTGAGCGTGTGGTGAGGAGGAGACGTACAGCTTGTTTTCAGTCTGTCCCATTCTCAACCCTTGCCTTGCCGCGCCGCGTTGACCGCAGCCTTGCCCAACCTGATCTGCTGCACCAGGGGAATCCTGGACGGGCACTCGTGAGCGCATGATCCGCATTCCACGCAATCCATGACGTCGGCGGCGCTTATCTGATCGGGTGTGCCCTTCAATGCCGCGGCGGCTATCTCGGTTGGCACCAGTTTCATGGGACATGCGCGAAGGCATCGACCGCAACGGATACAGGGGTCCGGTTCACGCAGGTTGATTTCCTTGTGCTCCAGCAAGAGGATTCCACTGGTGCCCTTGGTGACCGGAGGTTCGACGGAGAACTGGGAGAACCCCATCATCGGCCCGCCCATGATGAGTTTCCCCGTCCTTGCCAGATCGCCCTCGCACTCCTCTATTGCTGCGCCGATGGGGGTTCCGACCCTGACGAGCAGGTTGGAGGGTTTCGAGACGGCGGCGCCGGTGACCGTCACTACCCGTTCGAGCGGCGGACGACCTTCGATGACAGCTGCCGCGATTGCAGCGGCGGTGCCCACATTGAGAACAACCACCCCCACGTCCATGGGTAGCCCCCCGGATGGAACCTGGCGGCGCAGGCAGGCGTCGATGGTCTGTTTCTCTGCGCCCTGAGGGTACTTGACCGCTAGGGGCACCACATCGGCGCTCTCACTAACGGTAGCCTTTCGCATGGCTTCCACCGCGTCGGGCTTGTTCTCCTCAACAGCTACTATGAGTCTCGAAGCGCCAAGCGCCATGGCGGCGATTTTCATCCCGGTGACGATTCGGTCGCTGTGCTCCAACATCAATCGATGGTCGGCGGTGAGGTATGGCTCGCACTCCGCCCCGTTGAGGATAAGCGTATCTATGGGCTTGTCAGAGGGGGGAGAGAGCTTGACGTGCGTCGGGAACGTGGCGCCGCCCATACCCACAATGCCGGCGGAGCTGATCGCGGCCTTGATCTGGTCGACGGTGGCTGACTTCCAGTCTTCTCCCAACCCTTCCATGGGCGCGAGTCGCTCGGCGTAGTCGTTTTCTATCACCACCGATTCCACCGGCGAGCCCATCGCTCCGGGGCGCGGCTCCACGGACAGCACCGTGCCGGACACAGAGGAGTGAACCGGACAGGAAACGAATCCCCCGGGCTCTCCAATGGTCTGTCCCATGAGCACATCGTCGCCCTTCTTGACGCAGGCCTTCGCCGGCGCGCCGATATGCTGCGACAGCGGGATCACGACTTGCGCCGGAGCGGGGAGCGGTCGGATCTTCTCCGCCGAGGAACGGTCCTTGTTGTAGCGGGGGTGGATGCCGCCGTCGAAGGTCGCGGTACTCATGCCTTTGCCTTCTTCAGTTCGGCCTTGCGCTTCTTTTCCTCGTCCTTCCAGACCACGGACCGCTTGTCGTAATCCTCACGAGCCGACGGGTCCGCGATCCAGGCCGCGACCGTATACTTCCTGCTATCGAGAATAGTTCCCTGAGGGCAGGCGAGGGCGGCCGACTCCGGAATCTCTTCGTCGCCGGTATGATTCACATGCGCTAGGGTCCCGTCGAGTTCGAAGCGCTTTGACTGCTTGACGCACAGCTTGCAGCCGGTGCATCCGACGGTGCAAACCGCCTTGACCAACTTGGGTTTGTCGGGGTTGACGCACAGAACGTGGACGGTTTCTTTTTTTGGCACCATCTTGATGACGCCCCGGGGACATGCATCGACGCACGCCCCGCAACCTATGCAGGCCTCGGGAATTACGACGACAAGACCGTTTGATGTCGTGACTATGGCGTCGAACTTGCACGCCTCGATGCAGCTTCCAAGACCCAGGCATCCTCTGGTGCACGCCTTGCCCGCGCCAGGGACAGCGTGAGCGGCCGCGCAGGTCATCTGGCCGATGTAGCCGGCGAGTGGAGGGGATGCTTTGTCGGTGCCGGCACAGGCTATCAGGGCGACCATGGGCTCTGTGATCTCTACCTCCACACCCAGGATCTTGCCGAGTTCGGTCGCGAGATCGGCCCCACCCGGCGCGCAGTCGGTTGGAGAAGCCTTGCCGTCCACGAGTGCAGCGGCAAATCCGGAGCAGCCGGGGAATCCGCAACCACCGCAATTGACGCCGGGCAAAATTTCGTCAATCCGTTCCTGGCGCGGGTCCACTTCCACTGCAAAAGCCTTGCGTCCCACCGCCAGGAGCGAAGCCATTACAAGGCCGATTCCACAGAGCACGATCATGGGGATCATTGTGTCTACGGCCTCCTAGTTGGACGGCGCGAGGCCGGAAAAGCCCATGAATGCGAGGGAGAGGATCCCTGCGGTGATTAATGCCACGGCGGCGCCCTTGAACACGTCGGGCACTTCGGCCCAATCCAGTTTTTCCCTGATGCCCGCAAAGAGGAGCAACGCGATGGCGAAGCCGCCGGCGGCGCCGATGGAGTGAAAGATTACCTCCAAAAGCGAGTAGTTACGCTGGATGTTGAGCACCGCCAGTCCGAGCACGGCGCAGTTGGTGGTTATCAGCGGGAGGAAGATTCCCAGGGCCTGGTAGAGCGTGGGCGAGAGTTTCTGGACGGCCATCTCCGTGAGCTGGACCGTGGACGCAATCACCAGGATGAACACGATGGTCTGGAGATAGGTCACCTCCAGGGGGACGAGCACGAACCGCTGCAGGGTGTAGGTGATCACCGAGGCGACCAGCATGACGAACAGAACCGCCATGGACATCCCGACGGCGGTGCTGATGCGCTTGGAAACGCCAAGGAAGGGGCAAATCCCCAGGAACTTCGAGAGAACGAAGTTCTCGGTAAGCATGGCCATGATGACGATGATCACAACGCTCATGGGCTGGTAATAGTCCGATCGGATAAGTCGGTCAACAGCAGATTAGACGACCCCACCTGACCCCACCCCCTCGGTCCCCCTCCCCACTGCAGGGAGGGGGAAGGAGGAGGGACCGCCGATCCGATTAGAATTCGGGCAAGCCCCTCCCCGCCAAGCTGCTCCCCTCCCCGCAATGGGGAGGGGCCGGGGGTGGGGTCTCCCCGGGAGGGGTTGGGGTGGGGTCGCCAGGATGTTAATGAGGAAAGGTGTTTCAGAAAAAGGGGAAAGCTGTGGCTGTAAAAAAAATGAGCATTCGTGGACAACGGGTGCGAGATGAAAAGGTCGAGCTTTCTCGATCATTTCGCAAGACACCTACCAAGGCGGAAGCTGTTTTGTGGGCAGCGGTAAAAGGGAAGAGAATCGATGGATACAAATTCAGACGTCAGCAGCTCATTTTGGGTTTCATTGTCGATTTTTTCAACGCTGACACCGGCCTTATTGTGGAAGTGGATGGCGGCGTTCATGAGGAAACAATTGAGTATGACAGAGAGCGAGATGCCGTCTTTGAGAGCGCCGGCTTTACAATTCTGAGGCTTAAGAACGGCTTCGTGCTTGAACAAGTTGAGGAAGCCGTCGAACAAATACGGCACGAGCTAAAAAAACTTACGGATCAATAAAGATTAACCCTCCTCCCTGACAAGCTGCTCCCCTCCCCGCGACCCCCCTCCTGGCCTCCCCCCATTGCGGGGGGAGGTGATCGGAATTGGATCCGAGCTAGCCCCGCCCCGCAATGGGGAGGGGTTGGGGT
>JAUVDV010000011.1 GCA_030595125.1 Deltaproteobacteria bacterium | reverse complement strand
CCTTCACAGAGCCAAGACATTCCCCTTGCCAGTCGGCCAAGGGCCAGGTGCCAGGCGACAGCCGTGTTTGCGACGACACGGTCGCGGCCTATCGCAGGCAACGTTTAAATCCCAGGTTTGATGTTTCGCCAGATAAAGGGCAGCTCCATAACTTCCGACAGTCTCGATTTTGGGCCTCTCACCGTAGTACCAGAGGTTCCCTATCGCCCTCGTATCGAGCGGCTCAGTGTTCTGGTGATACCTGGCGAGAAGAGCGTGGTAGTGAATCCGGCCTAGCCGTTGACGGGCCATCGTCCAAGCGACCCAGACATGACCACGAACCACTGTCCTAGCCACGCCGCTGCAAAATCGTGTGAAATTTTCGAAGCTACTCACGGCGGAAATGTCATGACGATGCGTGAGTGTGGCGAAGATTTCCCAATCCGCCTTCTCGATGATGAGTGCTGCCGCTGCCTTTAACTCCAAGTCTTTCGTCCTGAGCGTGTGCTCAAGAAGTATTGGGGCCTTTCTGACGGGGCGCTTGTAGATAGATTTGTATTCGTATGGGTCAACGATTATCGGGTCGTCCCACTTCCGGTTCGGCAATTTTTTCGGCTTCCAGTCGTCGTCTCTGGACCAATGCGGTTTGTTTCTATTATCGATCACCCGCGTATCCAATTTTTCATCACTCATCACCCCACCACCTTCTCGGAACATTCACTGACCACGTCCCAACCACGGCCTTCTGCGACCGCCTTCGTCAGACCTTTGATGTAACCGATGGCGTCGTTTTCACTTTGGAAGTACCGGGTATGCTTCTCGCCGAGCTTCCCATTCGCCAGCGGTAACCGTGCTTCGACGAGGACGCGCCTCCCACGGTTCGGAGAGAGCGTGTACACGGTTACTCTTGCTCCCATGTCCCGTAGCTTTTGAGCCTCTCTACGGGCCTGTGAGAGCTTCCCCCGGAAGGTTCGAGTCTTTTGGGTAACAACCCTGTTTTGATCGCCCCAAACCACCTCGGTACGGTCAGGAAAGATAAGTATGGAGAGGGGCTCGGATGCGTCAACTGTCGTTACCAGACTTGAAAGATCTGCATATCCGGCACGTTCAAGTTTTTGAGTTGTCCATGGGCTCTCATATTGACATAGTTCAACGGTGGGCCTACAGGTGGAGCCAAATTTAGTCTGTGCTCTGCTCAATTCCGAATCAACCATTTCATCTCCTTGTTGCCGTAGGAGACGACGGGCTCGCGCTGCACGGCCACTCTCTTTTCCAGATGAGTCACAAAGGCACGCCCAACCTCCTCCTGCTGGATGTTCCCCCAGCCGAGGGAGTCCGGGATCAACCCCGTGAAAATAGTGAGCCAGCCGGGGGTGTGCGCATTGCCCACGATCATCCCCGGCTTGAAGACGGCCAGCTTGTCGAAGCCGATCTCGAGCACCGTCTTGAACTTCTTGCCCATCACACGGAACTCCTTGATCCACGAGTCTGCGTGGCTCTCCTTTACGCCAACGGCGGTCAGGAGCTCAAAGATCTCGATTCCGGCGGCCTTGCAGCCCCTGGCGTACTTGCCCAACATGTCGACCTCGATTGCCATCATCTGCTCCTCGGTCATCGACCGAGTCCCGCTGCCGATCCCGATACAGCTGATGGCGACGTCGTGACCACACGCTTTCTCTTTCACCACCTCCTCGAAATCGGCTGCGTTCGTGTCGACAACGATCTGAATGACCTTCGACTCATCATCCATGGTGGTTACGGCTCGTCGGCCGAGCAAAGTCAGCTGAGAGCACACTTCACTGTTGATCAGCTCGCGAGCAACCGCCCCTCCGACTTCGCCACTTCCCCCGAAAAGAATGCACCTCATCGCGCCCCTCCATTCGGCTCTAGATCCATGGGCTGTGATTGTTCAATGCCACCCGAGACGATGGGCTCCTGCTCGGCCGTCTTCCACGGAACAGACGGCCACCAACGTGTGAGCTTCGGTGGGCTGGCAGGCTCAATGCTCTCGCCCGGTCGTGGCACCGCTATCGGCACTCCCGCCTTCTCGGCAGCGACAATCGCGCGCTCCACGGGCTCGGTCCATGCATGGTTTGCCAGATTGAATGTTCCCCAATGGACCGGGATAAACAAGCCGCTGCCCAGTTCGACGCGGGCTTCGATGGCCTGCTCAGGACCGATGTGAAGGTCGGGCCACAACTGATCATAGGCCCCGGTCTCGATGAGGACGGCGTCGAAAGGACCGAGCCGCTCGGCGATGGCCGTAAAGGCGGGCAACATGCCGGTGTCGCCGCTGTAGTAGATGCGATGCTCGCGGCCGGCGATGACCCAACCGGACCACAAGGTTTCGCTCTGGCCTGCCATGACGAGAGAACGTCCCGAGAAGTGACGCGCAGGGGTCGCCGTAAAGGTCAGGTCGCCCAGCTTGACCTCACCCCACCAGTCGCGTTCGACGATGCGCTCGGCTTGGACTCCCCAGTACTCGAGATGGGCGCCGACGCCGAGCGGCACGATATACAGAGGGACGCGCTCACCGAGTGCCTGCACTGTGCGGTGGTCAAGATGGTCGTAGTGGTCGTGAGAAATCACGACAACGTCGATTTCGGGCAGCTCGTCGATGGAAAGCGGTATTTCGTGAAAACGCGTCGGCCCCGCCCACGTGAATGGGGATGGCCGCTCGCTCAACACCGGATCAACGAGCACTCGCTTGCCATCGATCTCGATCAGAAACGTCGAATGCCCGAGCCAGGTGACTCGCAGGCCGCTCGCTGGCGCGACGTCGAAGTCACTCGCAGCACGTTTGACGATAGGGAACGGAGATTCGGGAACCGTGTTATCGGTCCCGCGCAGCCACTTCCCAAGAGCTCTGGAGAAACTGGGGTACTCACTGGGGAGCGGGTTTGCAAACTTGCCGTCGCGCCAGTTGGGCGACACCTTCATGGCTTCAAGACGTGCGCCCGAAGCGCTTCGCCCGGTTGCGATGCATGCGGTCATTGTCACGGCACCTCCTGCCACGGCGAGGGCAACCATCGCCACGAGCGCAAATTTCATCTTTGTCGATGCAATGATTCTAAGTTTCGAAAAACGTCTAATCATCTGATCAAAAAAAGGGCTCATCCTAATCACCCTCAATTTCACCCAATATCTGCCGCACCTCTCCCAACGTCTCCTTGTTGATCCTTGCCACCAGATACTTGCCCCGCTTCTCGGTTGTGATGAGGTCGGCGTTGGCCAGCTCCTTGAGGTGATGCGAGATGGTCGGCGGGCTGAGTCCGAATATCTTCACGATATCGCTCAGATTGCACTCCGGTGCATCGAAGTCCGACTCCTCTTGTTTTGCGATCTCCAGATACAGCTTCAGGCGGTTCTCGTTGGAGAGCGCCTTCATTATTTTGGACAACTGCTTGGCTTTCATTCTTGGCGATTCCTCTGTCTGACAATTCGATACTTGTCTAAATGTAAAAAGGTTCGCGTGGTCTGTCAAGAGGGGATGTACAGGTTAGTATTTGGGACTGGTCATACTGGTCTTCTTGGAGCGTTTTGTAGTTGAACCCGTCGCGGGTCTGCCGCATAACATACTGCAATGCCAGGGGAAGCGACCTCACTGGAATGGTGTATGGAGTGTGAGATGGTGACGAAAAACGGGTTCTCCGCCGGGATCGACATGGGTTCCGTGGCGCTGAAGGCGGTTTTGCTGGACCCTTCCGCAGGTCTCCGTCGGCATCTGACACAACCGGTGGGCAGCTCTGTTTCCGAGGCGCTCGGGCGGCTGCTCAGGCAACTGTTTGATGGAGTAGAGGGCGCGGGCACCCTCGGCATTACCGGGGGTGGCAAGAATCACTTCGCGAGCTTCGCCGCGGGCTGCATCGAGAACGATTTGGTGGCGACCGCACGAGCCGTGGGCCACCTCTATCCTGAAGTCCGGGGGATTATCGAGGTTGGAGGCCACCAGTCCAAGTGGATACAGTTGGGGCCCGATGGGCAACTGGTGTCATTCGCCCTGAATGACCAGTGTGCTGCGGGTTCCGGCGCGTTTCTGGAGCAGCAAGCCGGCCGCCTCAAGATGGACATCGAGACTCTCTCCACTTCTGCCGTGGATGCGCAAAAAGCGGCCTCCATTGCCGGGCGGTGCGCGGTCTTTGCCAAGTCCGACATGATCCATCTGCAGCAGAAGGGCACTCCGATGGATGAGATCACCTTCGGTCTCTGCCTGGCCCTGGCTCGCAACTTCCGGGCTACCTTGTTGCGAGGCACTGAGTTGACTCTGCCCGTGGTTATGGCCGGAGGAGGGGCGCTGAATGCCGGCCTGCACCGCGCCTTCAAAGAGGTATTCGGCCTGCAGGATGAACAGCTTCTGGCCAATGATCAGTCTCTCCACCTGGCCGCGCTGGGCGTGGCCTTGGCGGCACGGGAGGGTGGCGAGTCGACAACCGTATCTGAGATTCTGGCATGGCTGGAGACGGATGGTGGGCATGCCCGGAATCAAAACCTGATTCTGCCGGCGCTGAAGACCTCAGGGGACGCCGGCACGCCCCGGGAACCTGTAATATCTCCCAGCCAGGAAATCGAGGCCTACCTTGGTATAGATGTCGGCTCAGTATCCACGGACTTCTGCCTCCTCTCTGCGGAAGGTGAGGTGCTTGACGGACTCTATCTGCGCACGCGAGGTGATCCGGTTGGGGTCTTGCGGGAGGGTCTCGCCATATTGCAAAAGAGAACCAGAGGGTACTTGCGTGTGCTGGGGGTCGGCAGCACCGGTTCGGGAAGGCACCTGGCAGGAAGCCTGTTGGGCGCCGACGTCGTCAAGAACGAGATAACCTGCCAGCTGTTGGGGGCCCGCCACGTGCTCCCGGAAGTCGATACGATCCTCGAAATCGGCGGACAAGACTCCAAGTACGTATCTGTCCGTCGCGGGCGCATCGCAGATTTTGTGATGAACAAGATCTGTGCTGCGGGCACCGGCTCCTTCCTGGAAGAACAAGGCGATGCCCTGGGTGTTTCCATTCTGGGCGAATTCGAATCACTCGCCCTGCAGGCCCCGGAGGCGGCATCCCTGGGCAGTCAATGTACTGTTTTCATGGATAGCGAAGTTGTGGCCGCCAGAATGAGGGGCGTACCTCTCAATGACATTCTGGCTGGTCTGGCGTTGAGCGTGGCCAGGAACTACCTCGAACGAGTTGTCGCCGGCCGGCAGATCGGGGACAACGTGGTCTTCCAGGGGGGGGTGGCCTCCAACCGGGCCGTGGTGGCCGCAATTGAAACTTTGCTTGGCAAGAGGGTCACGGTTCATCCTTTCAACCGCCTCTCCGGAGCTATCGGTGCGGCCGTGGCCGCCCGGGATGAGGTGGGGGAGGAAGAGACTGCGTTTCGCGGCCTGAACGCGGCAGAGTCCGCAAAGGTCGAAACTTTCGAATGTCGCGCCTGCTCCAACCTTTGCCAGGTGTCACGCATTCAAGTAGGAGAACAGACCTCGTTCTTCGGCGACGTTTGCGAGAGATTCACCGCCCGGGGATCACGCCTCGATTCCACAAAGCAACCAGATCTGGTGCGGGAGATGGAGGAGCTGTTGGAGTCCTATGCCGGGGGGACGGCGTGGCTGGGGATCGCGGGGATTCCCCGTGCCTCGATGATGTATGACCTCTTCCCCTTTTGGGCCACCTTCCTGCGAACACTCGGGTTCCGGGTAGTCCTGGATGGACCGTCGGACAACGCCACCCTGCAGCAGGGGATACGGAATCTGACTGCGGAGACCTGTCTGCCGGTGAAGTTGATCTATGGCCACGTGGCCAACCTTCTGGAGAACCACAGAGATCTGGATTTTGTCTTCTTGCCTGCCATTCAGGACATCTCGGATGGCGACAATGAGACCAGCCATCTCTGCCCCTTCGAGGAATCCGCCGGGTTCATGGTCGGTAACTTCGCATCCGAGCGGGTTGTCGCACCTGCGGTCCACATGGCCTCTTCCCCGGACCGGATCGTGCGACAATTGAAAGCCTCGTTCCAGAATTGGGACCTCAACGAAGAGCAACTCCGCGAAGCCCTCGACGAAGGAACCCGGGCCCAGCGGGAATATGAAGATGCCTTGTTGCTGCGCGGCCACGAGGTCCTCGCCGGGGATTTTGACAGGGCGTTTGTCTTGTTGGGGAAGCCCTACAACATTACCGATTCATTTGAGAACCTCAATCTCTCAGACCATATTCGCAAGCTGGGGCTACTGGCCATTCCCCAACAGATGCTGCCCGTCGTAAATGTAGACCTTGAAAAGCTTGGGCTGACGCTGCCCTGGCGATACAACCGTAGCCAGATGCAGGCGCTGCTCTCCATCCTGGATGACGACCGCCTTTTTCCAATTATCATCTCCAACTTCGGCTGCGGACCCGATGCCTTCGCCTTCAAGCACATTGAAGAAACAGCAAGCAACAAGCCGTCGCTCTTCGTCGAGTTTGACGAGCACCGCGGTGAGGCCGGCCTTATTACGCGCCTGGAGGCGTTCATCGACGAAGTGACCCATCACGTACGCGTGGCGTCCGAAGAGAGGACCTTTCCCTTGCCGGCTTCCAACGAGGGTGACCGGTACAAGGGGCGACGGATTGTAATGCCCTACTTCGCTGACCACGCCTACGTCTATCAGGGAGCGATGCGCTCCGTGGGGCTGGATGCGGTGGTCCTTCCCCCTCCCGACGAAGAGACCATCGCTGCCGGCGAAGAGGTGAGTTCGGGCAAGGAATGCCACCCCTATGTCCTTCTGGCCGGTGATATCTTCAAACACCTTGACAGGGGGACGATTCAGCCAGGAGACGTCTACTTCTTCCCGGGCACGGACAACGCCTGCCTGATGCATGAGTACGCATCTGCGATCCGGCTCGAGTTGGAGCGCCGCGGGGCGGGGGGGGTTGAGCTGCTCAATCCCAACGGCGAGGCCCACGTGGACGTATTGGGCTATGCCGGACTCATGCGCCTGGGACGAGGTTTGCTGGCTGTTGACCTGTTGACGAAACTGCACTGCCAGACACGTCCCTACGTAGAAAACCCACTGGAACTGGACGGGCGTTTCCAGCGGGCGTACGGCCTGCTCTCCGATTTCCTGGCCGTCGACCGGACTGGCGACGCGCTCGCCTGGTTTGCCAAGGAACTCAAGCGGTTCCCACGGACCACCTCGCCGCGCCGACCGCTGGTAGGGGTTGCCGGTGACATCTATACGCGCATCCATCCCTTTGGAAACCGCAACCTCTTCCACCGGCTGGAGAAACTGGGCCTCGAGGTCTGGCCCGCGCCATTTCTCACCGACAGTGCAGGCTTTGGCTTTAGGCGAAAAATGGACTGGCGTATGGACGAAGGTCGTTACAAAGACGCCGCAGGCAGCGCCTTCATGTCCATGCGCAAGGAATGGGAGTTGTTGCGGATCCGGTATCAGTTGGGAATCAGGGTGGAGCGCGCCTCGGAGCCCGGATACAAGGACGTCCTGACCATGGCCGAGCCCTACCTGGATCGCAATGCCAACGAGACGGTTCTTCTGAACGTCGCCAAGATGGTCGACTACGCCAGCCGTGGCGCCCACGGTATCATCAACGCCATCTCCTTCCACTGCATGCTGGGCACGGTATCCGCCTCCCTCACCGAGCGCATCCGCAAGGACCACAACAACATCCCCATACTCACCCTGGTCTATACAGGGAAGGACAGCTCCGAAATGGAGACCAAACTCGAGGCCTTCGCTCACCAGGTGAAGGCCTACGCGAAGTCCCACCCCAATGACGAAACTGCGCGCCCCTGGTTTCCGTCTTTCAAGTTTGGCAACCCGCCGACCAATGGCCGAAGATGAATAAGTATGCCCATATTGTGGCAAGTCAGAGATAAGGTACCTTCAAAGCAATGAGACAAAGGCGAACAATGAGCGATATTAAATTTTCTTTTCCAGTGTTTCTATCGATGTTGTTTTTCGCGGCGTGTGGTCAATACGACACCTTTCCAAAGGAGCGGTCGTCGGGACTCGACGAACCGGCCGCGCTCAAGGCGCTCATCGATGAGGGGCAGACCGTCGATGACGGTGATTTTCGCATTGTGGATGTGCGGCCAAAAGGCAAGTACGCAAAGGGGCACATCCCCACGGCGTCCAATTTGCCCAACGGAAATCTAAACACCGACAACCCATTGCCTCCCAAAGACAAGATGATCATCGTCTACTGCGAGACCGGCGGTCGAGCGAAGATGGCGGCCAAGAAGATGGCCAAGGCCGGCTATGATCATATCTTCAATTGGGGCGGTTTTGGAAACTGGACGTATGAGCCTGAGAAATAGCGGACACTAGATAGCTCCCACCTGTTCGGAGGAAACTGAAAATTTCCTTGACAAAAATAACGACATCAACTCAATTCTACTCAACTCTACTCAACTCTACTCAACAACTGGAGCGAACTGAAATGCCAAGTGATTCCGATGTTCTCAACGCCGGCGAAGCAGCTGTTTTTCTCAGAGCACATGTCGAGACGGTGCGGAGGCTCGCCAGACGTGGAGACATTCCGTCGTTCAAAATGGGAAAGGACTGGCGATTCCGCAAGGACGAGCTGCTGCGTTGGTCCGAGGAACAGCGACCGCCCGGCAAGTCCTGTTCGGTGCTGATCGTGGACGACGAGGCGGACGTGCGGCGGGTACTGAGCAAGAGCATCGAGCAGCTGGGTTGCCGGGCGCTGCAGGCAACCAATGGAGTCAATGGTCTGGAGCTTGTGGCCCAACAGGCACCCGATCTGATCCTGCTCGATCTGCAGATGCCGGAAATGAACGGCCCGCAATTTCTGGAAGAGCTACGCAAGACCCATCCCGATCTACCCGTGGTTATCGTCACGGGTTATCCGGACAGCGAGCTCATGGCGCGGGCGACGCAGTTTGGACCGCTAATGCTGCTCGCCAAGCCGATCGATCAGGACCAGCTCGAAAGCACCGTTCGGATAGTAATGGGCGATCGCCTGCGCGCCGGTTGAACAAGAAGGGGGAGCGATGAACGACAGCGACAAGACCAAAACGCAGCTCATCAAGGAACTCATCGAGATCCGCAAGAGGGTCCTCGATCCGGAGCGCTCCCAGAAAAGAATGGAGCACCTCAACCTCGTGCTGCGCGCTATCCGCAACGTCAACCAGTTGATCACCCAGGAGAAGGACAGGGATCGGCTGCTCAAGGGCGCATGCGAAATCCTCACCGAGGACAGGGGTTATTCCAACGCCTGGATCGCGCTTCTGGACGAGGAGCAAAGGGCGACTGCCGCGTTCGAGTCCGGCTTAGGAGCGAGCTTCGAACCCATGGCCGAGCGGTTGAAACGGGGCGAGCTGACCCGCTGCGCGAAAGAGACGCTCGAACAAGAAGGAGCGGTCATCACCTATGATCCACCGGCCGAATGTGGCGATTGTCCGCTCGTCGGTCAGTACTCGGGAAGAAAAGGAGTGTCTGTCAGGCTGGAGCATGAAGGCGTGGTCTACGGTCTGATCTCCGTGTCTGTGCCGGAAGAGTTCTCCCGGGACGAGGAGGAATTATCCCTTTTCACGGAGGCCGCCGGCGACATCGCATTTGCCCTGCACAACCTGAAAATGGAGGAAGAACACAAACGGAGCGACACGGCGCTTGAAGAGAGCGAGGAGCGGTACAAGAACCTGTCAAATCTGGCTTACGAAGGGATCCTGATCCACAATAAAGGTGTCGCCATAGATGCGAATGAGTCCATGGCAAAAATGTTCGGATACCAAAGAGAGGAATTGATCGGGAAGAACGTTATCAAGCTGTGCATCCCGGAAGAATACCATGGGCTGATAGCGGAGAAAATTTCACAAGAAGTCTCCGAACCCTATGAGGTGATGGGAAAGAAAAAGGATGGAACGCTGTTTCACATAGAACTCGAGGCGAGGAACATCAGGGAGTCGGGAGGGGGATCCAGAGTTGCCGCCATCAGGGACATCACTGATCGCAAGCAGGCCGAGAAGG
Organism: Deltaproteobacteria bacterium; assembly: GCA_030595125.1. GTDB lineage: Bacteria > Myxococcota_A > Polyangia > JAAYKL01 > JAAYKL01 > JAUVAN01. The sequence continues at coordinate 70,776 of JAUVDV010000011.1, read as the reverse complement.
AGAAGGCCGCGCTGGAAGAGCAACTCCTCCAGTCCCAGAAGATGGAGTCGATCGGTAGGCTGGCGGGGGGTGTGGCTCACGATTTCAACAACCTGCTGACGGTCATTCTGTCGGCGTGCTCATTCATGGCCGATGATCTGCGAGAGGGCGACCCGCTGCTAAAAGACGTGCGCGAGATCAAGAACGCAGGCGATCGCGCCGTGGCGCTGACGCGGCAGCTCCTCGCATTCAGCCGCCGGCAGATGCTCCAGACCGAGGTGCTAGACCTGAACCTGACCCTCAAAAACCTGGACAAGATGCTCCGGCGCCTTATCGGCGAGGACATCGACATCGAAACCGATCTGGACCCGGACATATGGAAGATCGAGGCAGACCCGGGGCAGATCGAGCAGATCGTGATGAACCTGGCGGTCAACGCCCGCGACGCCATGCCGGGGATAGGCAAGCTGACCATAGAAACCGCCAACGTCGAACTGGACGAGGAGTATGCGCGCAACCATGTCAACGTCACGCCCGGTCCTTACGTCATGTTGGCGGTGAGTGACACGGGCAGCGGCATGGACAAAGAGACTACGGCGCAGATCTTCGACCCATTCTTCACCACCAAGGAGAAGGGAAAAGGCACCGGGCTCGGCCTCTCCATGGTCTACGGTATCGTCAAGCAGCACGGGGGCAATATCTGGGTCTACAGCGAGCCGGGCAAGGGCACGATTTTTAAAATCTATTTGCCCAAAACAAAAGCAACAGAGAGGACGCCCTCCATGGCCATGAGCACGGTCGCAGACTCACGCGGCACCGAGACAGTGCTGGTGGTAGAAGACGAGAGGGCGGTGCTGAAGCTGGCCGTACGAACGCTCGAGCGGAAGGGCTACAATGTGCTTGCTGCGCGGGACGGGCTGGAGGGACAGGGCGTGGCGAATACGCACGAGGGCCCGATCCACCTGCTATTGACCGACGTGGTTATGCCCAATATGGGCGGCAAGGAGCTTGCGCAGAAGCTGCTGGCCACGCGGCCCCAGCTGAAGGTGCTCTACATGTCAGGTTACACCGACAACGCCATCGTGCACCACGGCGTGCTCGACAAGGATACGCACTTCGTTCAGAAGCCTTTCGGCCTGGATTCGCTGGTCCAGAAGGTCCGCGAGGTACTCGACTATCAGAAGGTATCTTCAAGCAAATGAGACAGCAGGACTCCGCTTTTTTTATCTGGTTCAGCTCGCTTACAAATTGCCGATTGTATCCACTGTTGATGTCCAGTAGATGCCGAGTTTCGAGGTGCAAACGCTGCACTGTTTGACCCTCTCCAACACCTTGCTCACAGTTTCGTCTTCCAGGATCAGGTCGATTCGAATTCGAGGGACATACCCCTTGATTTCGTCGTGGGCGGATTCGAAAGGAGGAACACTGTCGCCATAGTGCCCCTCGCCGTGGGAAATGGTGTACGTGCTCACCTCGGGCGAAGCTCGCAGGGCTTCGATGATATCGCCCTGGGTAGATCGATTGACGATGAGGGTGAGGCATTTCATTGGTCACCTTCCCGGGTTGGAGGTTCCGAAAGCAGGCGGTTTTTTTTTCGCTGCATTTTTAGTACACGGCGCTGCGCCCAGGCCTCTGACGCAGCGTAGAGAATAGGCAACAGCACCAGGGTCAGAGCGGTGGAGGTAAAGACGCCTCCCACAACTACCACCGCCAGGGGCTTCTGGATCTCCGAGCCCGGGCCGGTGGCTATCAGCAGCGGCACCAGGCCCAGGATGGTCAGGAGGGACGTCATCATGATCGGGCGCAGCCGCAGCTCGGCCCCCTTGATCACGGCTTCCTCCAGATCCATGCCCCGTTCCCGAAGCTGGTTGAAGAAGCTGAGCATCACCACCCCGTTGGCAACCGCGATGCCGAGCAGCGCAATGAACCCGACGGAGGCGGGCACCGAGATGTAGAACCCGGTGGCAAAGAGCGCGACCACTCCGCCGATCATGGCCAGGGGAATGTTTAGCAGGATCACCAGGGATTGCCTCAGGGAGTGAAAGGTCATGAAGAGCAGCAGCAGAATCAGAAAAATAGTGAGAGGAATGACGAACAGCAGGTGTTTGGAGGCCCGCTGCTGGTTCTCAAACTGGCCGCCGTAAGTGATGAAGAAACCTTCGGGCAGCTTGACCTTTGCGTCGATGGCGCGTTCGATGTCGGCCACGAATCCAACCACGTCACGTCCCTGCACGTTGACCTGGATGACTACCTGGCGCTTGCCGTTTTCCCGTTTGATCTGTACCGGCCCGTCCACCTCCGTGATGGTGGTAAGATCCGAAAGGCGGATCTTTTTACCGGACGGAGTGTCCACCAGGATGTTGCCGATCATGGCGGCCGAGCTGCGCATCTTCTCTGGAAACCGCACCACCACCGGAATCCGTCGGTTGCCCTCGATTATCTCGGAGGCCACCGTGCCGCCCAGAGCGGTGCTCACCAGGGAGTTGATGTCGTCCGTGCTCACCCCGGCCCGGGCCATCAGATCATTGCGCATCTCGATATTGAGGTACTTTTGCCCGGTCAGCTGGGTGCGCAGGATATCTACGCTGCCGGGGATCTTTCGGATGACGGCCTCTATCTTGCGACCGAACTCGTCGAGCTTCTCGAGATCGTCGCCCTGGATCTTGACCGCCACGGCAGAGCGCACGCCGGTAAGCATCTCGGAAACCCGCATATCGATAGGTTGGGTGAAGCTGTAGTCCACCCCGGGGAACTCGTCCAGGATGTTGCGTATCCTGGCCTGTAGTTCAAAGACGTCGTCCACGGGCCACTCGGAACGGGGCGAGGTGATGAGGAAAGCGTCGGTTTCGTTGAACCCCATGGGGTCGAGGCGCAGCTCATCCGAGCCGACCCGGGAGACCATCCCCTTTACCTCCGGCAGTTTCATCAACGCTTTCTGGATATCCGTGTCGATGGCCATGGATCGTTCCAGGGAGATGGTGGGCAGCTTCTCTGTCTGTATCACCAGAGTGCCCTCATCGAGGTATGGAAGGAACTCCGCGCCGATGAAGAGAAAAAGGATCCCCGCTCCCGCAAGACCGGCGGCCACCAGGGAGAAGGCGAGTTTTTTGTGAGCCAGGGCAAGGCGGATCGTCGGTCGGTAGAGGCCCAGCAACCACCGCATCAAACGGCTCTGCTTGGCGTCGGTCGGTTTCATGATCAAGCTGGCCAGAACGGGAATCACCGTCAGGGAAAGCACCAACGAAGTGAGCACGGCGATGGAGACAGTGATCGCCAGCGGGGCGAAGAGCTTGCCTTCTATGCCGGTCAGGGTGGCGATGGGAATAAGGGAGATCACGATGATCACCACCCCAATGATTATCGGTGAGGCGACCTCGCGGGCGGCGTTGTAGATCAGGTTCAGCCGGCTGTAACCTGCCCCCTTCGCCATGGTTTCGCTGTGGATGTTCTCCACCATAACAACGGCCGAGTCCACCAGGATGCCGATAGCGATTGCAAGCCCGCCGAGCGACATCAGGTTGGCCGTGATCCCAATCTGACTCATCACCCCAAAGGTGACCAGGACGGTCAGCGGCAGGATCAGACCGGTGGTCAGGGCTGCGCGCAGGTTTCCCAAAAAGAGGAACAGCACCAGCAACACCAATCCCACCGCGCCCAGAAGCGCAAACTCCACGTTGGAGACCGCCGCGTTGATGAGCTCTGTGCGATCATAGAAGGGCTCGATGGTCACACCCCCGGGAAGGCTCTTCTTGATCTCCGTGAGGGCGGCCTTGACCGCTTCCACAGTCTTGCGACCGTTGGCGCCCCGCCGGTTGAGAACCACTCCCTGAACCCCTTCACCTCGACCGTGGCGGGTCACGCCGCCGAAACGCACCAGCGCTCCTTCGGTGACATTGGCCACCGAGCTCAGCAAGATGGGCTCCTTGTCTCTTGTGGCCACGGTAATGTTGGCCAGATCCTCGATGCTTTTTAACTGACCCACCGAGCGGACCAGGATCACCTCGTCGTTGCGGATGTACCGATCGCCACCCGCGTTGTTGTTGTTGCGGGCGATGGCGGCGCTGACGTCCTGCACGCTCAGCGCAAAGGCGAGAAGAGCGTTGGGGCGCGGCGTCACCTGGAAACTCCTCACCTCTCCACCGAGGGAGTTGACGTCCGCTACCCCCTCTACCGGGAGCAGCCTCGGCCTGATCTGCCAGTCCAGAATGCTGCGCAACTCGCGCGGTGTATGCTTTTCGCTCTGGAGCATGAACATGTAGACATCGCTAAGGGGGGTGGTGATGGGCGCGAGTCCCCCCTCCACTCCGTCCGGCAGACCCGAGAGAATCTGGCCGATCCGTTCACTGATCTGCTGTCGGGCCCAGTAGATGTCTGTGCCGTCCTTGAAATCGATAGTGATGACCGAGAGCGCGTACTTGGTGATGGAGCGCAGCACCGTCTGATCTGGAATTCCCTGTACCTCTGTCTCGATGGGATAGGTTACCCGCTGTTCCACCTCGATGGGGCTCATGCCCGGAGCTTTTACAATCACCTGGACCTGCGGGGTGGAAATGTCCGGGAAGGCGTCGATGGGGATCTCCCCATAAGACCAGATGCCGAATCCCACGGCGACCAGGGCCAGAAGGAGCGTCATGAGTCGCCCGGTCAGGGAGCGTGTAAGCAGTTGGGATATCACGACCTACTCTCCCTGTCTCTTCAGATACTCGGACTTCAAAACGAGGCTGTTCACGGTCGCCACCTGCGCACCTGCTTTGAGACCCTCGATGATTTCCTGGTGTTTATCGTCCTTCTCCCCCAATTCGACGTGGACGAGCCGGTAGCTGTTTTTTTGGGTCTGGACAAAGACCGCCGGACGACCCTCTACCTCCTGCACCGCAACGAGGGGCACTGCGAGCGGCACGGTATAGGACGCGTTTTCGACCTTTACCTTGGCGGGCATTCCAGGACGCCATTTACCCTCGGGGTTGGCAATGGTAACCCTGACCGGAATGGTGCGCGTCTGAGAGTCAGCCGCAGAAGCGATGAATGTGACTACGCCCTCGGTCTTGAGGTCGAGCACCCCACAGGAAACCGTCATGGTATCATCCTTCTTGAACAGGGGGATCGACGCCATCGGAACCTTGATCTCCACCTGAAGCTCCGAGAGATCCGCCAGATTGAAGAGCGTCTTTTCATCCATCACCGCCTCACCTACCGTGACATCCTTCTTGATAACCTCGCCGGAAAAGGGAGCCCGCAGGGTATAGACGGTCATCTTCTGATTTGGGTTTTTCTCGAGCTTGTGGAGCCACTTTTCCGAGAAGCCGAGCAGCTTCAGCCGCTGCAGTGCAGCCGAGTGGCCAAGAGCGGCCTCCTCCAGATCGTGTTCAACTTTCTGATACTCTTCCTTTGAAGTAATCTTCTTCTCTATCAGCTGCTTCTCTCTGTCCAGGGCCTTGCGAGCAAATTCCAGCTTGTGTTCGGATTCAATGTAAGCGAGTTTTGACTCTGCAAGTTTTTTACTCTCGATTGTGACTATCGCGTCCCCCTTTTTCACATGGTCACCCTCCTTTATGGCAATCCTGGTAACCACTCCCTCGAGGCGGGCGACGATGGACGCCAACTTTTCGGGAACCGGATGAACCTCCCCCTGCAGAACGAGCACCTTTTCGATCAGCGCCTCTCCAACCTTGCTCGTCCCCACGCTCGCGTTCGCAGCAGCCTGCTCGGAAAGGGTCAAGATCTCCGAATCTTCGGGGACTGCGGCGGATGGGGCCTCCTCTTCGCCCGAAGTGGGTTTGCATCCCGCAGCCAGGATCGGCATCAATGCGACGATGATTAGAATGCCTCTATTGGTCATGGTGCATCTGCTCCTTTTGATTCTCTTCCATTTTTTTCTGCGAACATGTCCGGGGAGATGGGCAACGCTGCGATCCGGGCGATCCGGATCGCGATGCGCTGATAGGCAATCAGGGCCTCCAGAGCCTGCTCCTTGACTTCGAACAGGGTCCTTTGCGCATCGAGCAGATCGAGATAGCCGAACCTTCCGATTCGATGTCCCTCCTTGACCGCTTCGAAGGTGGCCTCCGCTTTGGGGTAGATCTCTTTTCTGAGCACCGTCGCCCGTTTCTGTTCCATGGCGAGCAGGTTGTGTGTTTCGATCAATTCGCGCACCAGCTGGATCCGTTTGTGCTCCGACTCCTTCCCTGATTTATCTCTGAGCTCGGCTGCCGCCCCAATCGGCCCCTGGTTGCGGTTCACAAACGGCAAGGGCATGGCGACCCCCGCCACCACCGCGCTGTCCTTGGCAGCATTGATCCAGCGGTACCCCAGGGTCAAAGAGACGTCCGGCACGCGATTGGCCCGCGCGAGTTCGAAGAGCGCTTTTTTATGTCGGAGTTCGGCTACCCTTGCCATAACTGTCGGACTATCCTCGATACGCTCCAGCAGTGCATCGAGGGAACGGAGCGGCGCAATGGTCTCCAGGGAGCCCTCCAGTTCTCCAAAAAAAATCTGCTCCTTGCCGCAGACCGCTGCCAATCTCTGCCTCGCTGTGTGTCGGGCGCGCTGCGCCTGCTCCTTTGCCAGGGAGGCCAGGGAGAACACGATTGCGGCCTTGTCGACCTCTATGGGGGTGCCCCGGCCTGCCTCGACCTGATATTCAAAGGATCTGACCGTCTCCTCTGCCAGGAACGCTACCTCCTGCGCGTTGGCGAGCCTGCGCTCGTGGGCGAGAACATCCAAAAACGCGGTCGCCACATCGGACATGAGCAGCTGTTTTTCAATTTGATACTCAAGGGTCGAGATCTCCTTGCGGGCTTTCTTCACCTCCCGGCGGGCGCCCGGCTTACCTCCGAGCTGCACCTCCTGACTCAATGATGCGGTGACCTGGAGCGCATTCACTCCCCGCGCCTCGCCGGAGCCGAGGAAATCTTCAACATCCACCCCCAGCTCGGGATTGGGATACGCCTCGTCTCCTTCAAGCAGAGCTTCATCTGCCGCAATCTGATGCCCCCATGCGGCCAGGCTGGGGTTGTTTTTCAGCGCGATATCGAGCGCGCCCTCAAGGGTGAGCGGCCCTCCTTGTACTTGCAAGACAGCGGAATCGAAAGATGCCCTCTTCGGTTCCAACTGCTGGGAGGAGGATTCGCCGCTCACGGCCTCAAAAGGGAAGAACACCGCACTTGCCAGTAAAATATTGACAATGGACTTCATCTAATCGACTCCTTCGAGTGAGGGTATGGATAAAGGCACGAGAAACCAAGTAGATCTATTTAGCCCGAGATTCCCCCCCGACAACCCAAATCTACCAGCGCTTCTTGGCGCACGCCGGGCACAACCGGTTGCGCCGCAGGTCCCAGGAGGTGAAGTAGTCGCCACACCGGAGGCAACTGACGCGACCCGAGCGGGTGGGATGCGGCGGGGGCCGCTTGTGGCGCGAGGAAACGGAGCGCACATCCTGCTCGGTAGCGGTGTGGTTTTTCAGTGGAGCGGTCAAGGGTTACCAGTTTTCCTCAAGCCCGAGCATTGGGCACAGATGAAGAGTCGTCGCGATCGCCCGGACGTGTTTCGCGCAGACTCGAAGGACCGCACGGACCACCGGGCGGGACTTGAATGCATTATAGTACGGTTCGCGCCGCGCGTCACTGAGAATACGCGACTTTTCCAGGTTGAGAACAACTTGGCCCCCAACCCTACGGCGTCTCGACGTCCGGATCGCCGTCGACCGGGTCGGCGGCCTCCCCATTGGAGTTCGGAGACCGATCCTCGGCCCGTTGCCGTTTGCGGGCGAGCTTTTCCTTCTTCTTCTTTTGCTTGGCCAGCTCTTTTTGTCGTTTCTCGTGCTTGTAGAATCCGGTATTTCCCATTTAGCTCCCTATTCATCTGATTAACTTGAACCTTTCAGGGGATAGTACCACATCTTTGTGGCGTGTCTTCGAAGAATGCAGTTTCCCCATGACGAGACTCACTGACCTTTCCGTGGTAAAGGGAAAGCAATAGTCTTTTACTTGGGGGATTGATGAAAGACGAAAAAAGATCCACGTCCGAGCTCATTGAGGAGCTTGGTCGAGCGTCGAAGGAGTGGCAAAAGACCTTTGACGCTTCGAACGATGCAATATTTGTTCTCGACAAAGACCAGCACATCTTGCGCGCCAACAAGAAGGCGGAGCAACTGTTTCATCGCCCATCCAGTGAACTGATCGGCCGGCGCTGCTGGGAAATCGTACATGGAACAACGAAACCTCTCCCCGAATGTCCCTGCGTTCGAACAAAAGACAGCCTTTTGCGCGAAACGATGGATCTTCAGGTCGGCCAAAGCTGGCTTCAAGTCACTGTGGATCCGATCATTGACGCGACCGGCAAGTTCGATGGAGCGGTCCACCTGGTCACCGATATCACCGAACGCAAGCGGACCGAGGAGGAACTGCGTGGGAGCGAGGAGCGGTACCGGACGCTTTTCCAATTTGCGCCGGATGCCTATTACCTGAACGACATGAAGGGTACGTTTGTCGCGGGAAACCGTGCGGCGGAACGGATTACCGGGTACTCGACGAAGGAACTTGTCGGTAGCAGCTTCCTGAAATTGGACATTCTTTCCGTTCGACAAATCCCCAAAGCGGCTGCGTTGCTTCTAAAGAATGGGCTTGGTTTGCCCACCGGGCCGGACGAGTTCGTTCTGAACAGAAAAGACGGAACAAAGGTAACGGTAGAGATCCACACGGTTCCCGTAGAGATACAGGGACGCAAAATTGTACTCGGCCTCGCCCGCGACGTCACCGAGCGCAAACAGGCCGCAGAAGCGTTGCTGGAGAGCGAGGAGAAATATCGATTTCTCGCCGAGAACATCGCCGATGTCATATGGACAATGGATTTTGAGGGAAACCTCACCTATATAAGCCCTTCGGTAGAGAACATGCAGGGATACCGGGCCGAGGAACTGATTGGTCAACCGCTCGCGGCCTTGATGCCGCCCGAGTCCGCAAAGAAAACGCGTGAAGTGATAGAAAAATCGCTGGCGGATCCGCAAGGCGGCACAAATATTTCACTCGAAGCGAGACACAAGGACGGCAGATCGATACCCATCGAAGTAACGGCAGGTTTTATTCGCGACGATCAAGGACGTCCCCGCAGCATTATAGGAACCACGCGCGACGTCACCGAGCGCAAGCAGCTCCAGGATCAGCTGCTCCAGTCCCAGAAGATGGAGTCGGTCGGTCGGCTGGCGGGGGGTGTGGCTCACGATTTCAACAACCTGCTGACAATCATTATGTCATCGTGCTCGCTCATGACCTCTGAACTGCGTGAGGGAGACCCACTACTCGATGACGTGCGCCATATCGACGACGCCGGCAATCGAGCCGTGTCGCTGACCCGTCAGCTCCTCGCGTTCAGCCGTCGGCAGATGCTCCAGACCAAGGTGATCGACCTGAACCTGATCCTGGATGACCTGGACAAAATGCTTCGGCGCCTTATCGGCGAGGACATCGACATCGAAACCGATCTGGACCCAAACATATGGAAGGTCGAAGCAGACCCGGGGCAGATCGAGCAGATCGTACTGAACCTGGCGGTCAACGCCCGCGACGCCATGCCGGGGGTGGGCAAGCTCACCATCGAGACCGCGAATATCGAGCTGGACGAGGAATACGCGCGCAACCATGTCGGCGTCATGCCAGGTCCTTACGTGATGTTGGCGGTGAGTGACACGGGCAGCGGCATGGACAAAGAGACTACGGCGCAGGTTTTCGACCCGTTCTTCACCACCAAGGAAAAGGACAAGGGCACCGGGCTCGGGCTCTCCACTGTTTACGGCATCGTCAAGCAACACGGGGGCAACATCTGGGTCTACAGCGAGCCCGGCAAGGGGACGACTTTCAAAATCTATTTACCCAAGTCAACGTCAACGAAGAAGGCTGCATCCAGCACCCCGGCCCCGGTCACAGACTCGCGCGGCACCGAGACAGTGCTGGTGGTGGAGGATGAAGCGGCGGTGTTGAAGCTGGCCGTGCGGATGCTCGAGAGGAAGGGTTACAATGTGCTTGCGGCGCGTGACGGGCTGGAGGGACAGGGCGTGGCGAATACGCACGAGGGCCCGATCCACCTGTTATTGACCGACGTAGTGATGCCCAGGATGGGCGGCAAGGCGCTGGCGCAGAAGCTGCTGACCACGCGGCCGGAGTTGAAGGTGCTGTACATGTCCGGATACACCGACAACGCCATCGTACACCACGGCGTCCTCGATAAGGACACGCACTTCGTGCAAAAGCCCTTCAGCGGAGACTCGCTGGCTCAAAAGGTCCGTGAGGTGATCGACTATCGGAAAGACAATTCGAAGTAAAAAACCAGCGTTTTTGCCGTACTCCTAAAAAAAACATGCAAAGCAGTAGCCGGGAATCGGATTCGAGCGAACTTCGGTGATACCGGGTATTGACAGGGGCGTTTGGGTCATTATGGGTATGAAGCCACAAGATTACTTCGACCGCGCCTTTTGCGGCGTGAACGACTTCAGAAGGGAGATGCTGCAATGTCCATGTTTTGTTATCAGTGTCAGGAAACCGTCAAGAATATAGGTTGTGCGAAGCGAGGGGTGTGCGGCAAGGAAGAGCCCACCTCCAATCTTCAGGACCTGTTGATCTACACGTTAAGGGGAATATCGCTGCACGCGCAGGCGGCTCGAGACGCCGGCACGGAAGTTCCGCTTTCAATCGGTCGGTTCGTTGCCGAGGGGTTGTTCAGCACGATCACCAACGTGGATTTCGACGCGGATCACGTCTCAAAGGTCATCGACCAGGCACTGAAAGTGCGCGACGAAACCAGGGCTCTGCACAACGGCGCCGGGCCGGATCACGACGCCGCCACCTGGACAGGCGCTCCGGACACGTACTCGGACCGGGCCGCCTCGGTTGGCATATTGGCCACCGAAAACGAGGATATTCGCTCCCTTCGCTGGCTGCTGATCTACGGTCTGAAAGGCATCGCCGCATACACCGATCACGCCGCCGTGCTGGGCCACGAGGATCCAGCCATCTACAACTTCCTGTTCGAGGCGCTGGCCTCCACGACGAAAGACCTGACACAGGACGAGATGGTGGGCATGGTCATGAAAGCGGGCGAGCTTGCTGTGACCGCCATGGCCCTGCTCGATACGGCCAACAACGCTGCTTACGGTCAACCGGAAATAACCCAGGTGGAAATCGGCGTTCGCGACCGCCCCGGCATCCTGATCTCCGGCCATGACCTCAAGGATCTGGAAGAACTGCTCGAACAGAGCGTGGACGCCGGTGTCGACATCTACACCCACGGCGAGATGCTGCCGGCCCACTACTATCCGGCTCTCAAGAAGTACGATCACCTCGTGGGCAACTACGGCAATGCCTGGTGGCAGCAACAAAAGGAGTTCGCCTCCTTTAACGGCCCCATCCTGCTCACCACCAATTGCATCATGCCGGTCAAGGATACCTACAAAGAACGCATCTTCACCACGGGACGAGTGGCCTATCCCGGCGTGACTCACATCGAGGATCGAACACAGGGAGGCAAAAAGGACTTCTCCGCCATCATCGAGATGGCCCGCAACTGCGAGCCGCCCACCGGGCTCGAGTCGGGACAGATCACCGGCGGATTTGCCCACGCACAGATCCTGGCCCTGGCCGACAAGATCGTCGATGCGGTCAAGAGCGGCGCCGTCAAACGATTCGTGGTAATGGCCGGCTGCGACGGCCGCCAGAAGGGCCGTTCCTACTACACCGAGGTGGCGCAAAACCTGCCGAAGGACACCATCATCCTGACTGCCGGTTGCGCCAAATACCGCTACAACAAGCTGGATCTGGGCGACATCGGCGGAATTCCCCGGGTCCTCGACGCCGGACAGTGCAACGATTCTTATTCACTCGCCGTGGTGGCGCTCAAGCTCAAGGAGGTCTTCGGGCTGGACGACATCAACGAGCTGCCCATCTCTTTCGATATCGCATGGTACGAACAGAAGGCCGTGACCGTTCTTCTGGCGCTGCTGCACCTGGGCGTCAAGGGCATCCGCCTGGGCCCGACTCTTCCCGCTTTTATCTCTCCCAACGTGGTAAAAGTACTGGTAGAGAATTTCGACATCAAACCCATCGGTGATGTTCAGGGTGATATCGCCGCAATGATGGAGGGGAACTGAACGAAGTATAGAGAGGAAGGATCATGACGGAAGACAAACCGCAGGGCTGTGTTGAACCGGGCCAGGGTCCGATCGACCACAAAAATGAACCGTCGGAATCGCCCGGGAGCGACCAAACGAAAAAGGAGACGAAGATGCAGGTCATGGTTGGAAAAGAAGCGCCCGATTTCGGCGCGGGTGCATATCACGAGGGCGGATTCAAAAACGTGAAACTCTCGGACTTCCGGGGCAAGTGGGTTTTCCTCTGTTTCTACCCCGGCGATTTCACCTTCGTCTGACCGACCGAGCTGTCGGCGGTCGCCGACAAGGCCGAAGAGTTCAACAAGCTGGGCGTACAGGTTCTGTCTTGCAGCACGGACAGTCGTTTCGTGCACAAGATGTGGCAGGAGCAGGAACTGTCCAAGATGGTCGACGGAGGATTCCCCTTCCCCATGCTCTCCGACGCGGGCGGACGTATCGGATCGGTGTACGGTATCTACGATGAAGCCTCGGGAGTGGATGTGAGGGGGCGTTTCATTATCGACCCGGACGGAGTCATTCAGGCGATGGAGATTCTGACCCCGCCGGTTGGAAGAAATGTAAGCGAGTCCATACGGCAGGTTCAGGCCTTCCAGCACGTTCGCGCCACAAAGGGCGCGGAGGTTTGCCCCGCCGGCTGGGAACCGGGCAAGCCGATCCTGAAAGTCGGCCCCGAACTGGTGGGCAATGTCTGGAAGGTGTGGAAGCCCAACGAGTAACGCAAACTATGATTCGCGGATTGTTAACTACATGAGCAAACACATACTGTTCATGTGCGTCGCAAACTCGGCCCGAAGCCAGATGGCGCAAGGGCTGGCACGGGCAATGGCGCCGGCCGACGTAAAGATTTCCTCCGCCGGATCCACGCCGACATCCGTCAGACCCGAGGCCATCGCGGCGCTCTCCCTCAAGGGCATCGACATCTCCGCTCACTTCTCCAAGACCGTTGACGACATTGACACCGAATCGGTTACCACGGTGATCACTCTGTGCGCCAATGAGGTGTGTCCGGTCTTTCTGCGAACAGTCGAACAAATTCACTGGGGTTTGCCCGACCCCGCCGCAGTAAACGGATCGCCCGAAGAACGCCTCGTCGCATTTTGCGAAGTACGCGACGAAATCGAGCGCCGCCTCAAAGACTACTTTATCTAGTGATTTAGTCGCCAACCTGTTCAAACGTGATAGTATGTATTGGCGATGACGAAACACCTCACATCATTGTTGGTGCTGACGATCCTTCTTGTCTCCGTCATCATTCCGGCGTTGCCTGTCACAGCTCCACATGAGAGCCACGCGTCTCATAGCGATGGAACCCCCTGTCCCGACGGCGATGATGATGGACCATGCGACGACGGCTGCCCGTGCCTTTGTTGCCCGGGACACATTTTCGCACTTTGTTCATTTGCGGCTACCTTCGTTCGAGCCGACACCAATACTACGAAGCACGAATTCTTTTCTTTCGATGCCCCCCTTCCTTCCGGAATCCACCCCGGCATCTACCGTCCACCGCGAGCCTGACCCTTTCACCTGAAAACAGTTTGTCCTTCGTTCGATCAATTCGGCGAAGCCGGCGATCTGTCGACACAAGATGAAACGGTCAAGCATGGCTCGTGTTGTGCGATGGCGTTGATGTTGAGGAATACGTTAAATGAAAAACTTAAACTTGGTGCCGGCCTGTGTCCCCTGGTCGGTTGTAATGATCTCGTTTCTGATCGCCGTGCCCCCGGAGGCTACTGCGAATCCAAAAATCGAAATCACCTGGCAGGATATCGTCAAACTCGTCGATGATCATCCGCAAATCGGCGCAGGCCGACACGAGATAGCGGCAGCACACGCTGCGGTAGACGCGGAGCGGGCCGCACCCAATCCGAGCGTGGAGGCCAGGGCAGCTTACGGAAAACCGATAGACAATTCCGCGTCCGGGATTGAGTGGGGGCTCGCTCTTTCGATCCCGCTTGGCTGGATCGCACAGCGCAACTCCAGGATGGACGCTGCCCACGCCAAGGTGGATGTTGCTGATGCGCAAACCGAAGCGCTGCGCCGTGGCGTCCTGCTGCAACTTCGCGTCCTGTTCTGGACCCTCGTCTACTCGCAGGAGCGAGTCGGCGCGTTGGGTGACCTCGATGGCCAGATGGCCACACTATCGGCGACCGTCAGACGGCGAGTCGAGGAGGGTGAGGTCCGGCCGGTCGAGGCAACGCGTGTGGAGGTGGAGGCAGAGAAGGTCGCCGGTGAGCTTGAAGTCGCCGAATTGGCAATGATCGCCAGTCGCGCTGCGCTCGCAACATGGCTTGGTTCCGACGATGGCGAGCGACTCGTGGCAGTAGCCGACCTGACCCAACTTCCCGGCCCGATAACAATGGAACTGGCCAGAAAAAGAGCTGCGAAGCACCCGACGTTGGATGCCGCCAGGGCGCGGGTCAATGCGCTGGAGGCCAACGTCACCGTTGAACGCAGGGCACGGGTACCGTCCTTCGCCGTCGAAGTATTCACGGATCACGGGTTGGACCGCAGAGCATACGGCGCCGGGTTGGCAATCGAATTGCCATTGTGGAACTGGAACACGGGCAATATCCAACGCTCACAGCAAATGTTGGCCGCGCAAAAGAACAAACTCGAATCCGAGCGGATCGACCTCGAGATACGCGCCATTGAAGCCCAGTCGCAGTGCCAGGCGGGCACGATGCTGGCAACCCGCTACAACAAGCGTATCTTGCCGCGAGCCGAATCCGCTGCCCGGGTGATCGAACGGACCTATCAGCTCGGCGAGACGACTCTCCTCGAAGTGATCGACGCTCGCCGCACTCTGCTCGAAACCAGGGGACAATTTCTCAGCACACTCGCCCAGGCGCAAATCGACTGCAGTCGTCTACGCGCAATTGCCGGGGAGGAATCACAATGAAAAATCTATTTCACAAGAATCTGCTTGTCAGCGCGCTGGTTTCCCTGGCTCTGACGGCCTGCTCGCCAGAAGAGAAACACGTCGATGCCAACGACAATGAGGGCCACGGCCAGGAGGACCACGAGGAGAACGAGGTCTCTGACCTAGACTTGCCGGTTGCAGATCTCTTCGCCGCTTCCTGCGAGCACAGCATCCAGACCTATGAGTGCGACGACTGTCGCTATGAAGTAGGAGTTGTCAAAGCCTCCGCGAATCTCTTTGACGGCGGCCTTCTGAAAACCGTGAAGCCCAAAAAGAAATCGGTCACCGTTCCTCTGACTCTCACAGGAGAAGTGCAGTTCGACGAGCGGCGCGTTACTCATGTGAGCACCCAGACAGAAGGGATCATCCGAAAGGTCCACGTCACGCTCGGTGACAAGGTCGAGCCGGGCCAACCTCTGATCGAGTTCGAATCGGTTGCTGTGGGTGATGCAGAGGCGACTTATCTCGAGGCGCGGGGAATTCTCAAACTCGCTTCACGCAATCATGACCGGGTAGAGGCGTTGAGAAAGGAAGCCATCTCATCGGAGAAAGAGCTGCTACTGGCCAGACAGGAACTGGATGCGGCTCGGATCAGAACAGATGGCGCATTCGGAAAGCTCGTCAGGCTCGGCAAGACCCCGTCGTCTGCCCGCGCGCTGACCCGGGCCAAATCGAGGGGCAGGCTCGTCTTGCGCGCACCGGCGGCGGGCACGGTGCTCGAAATGCACGCGGTTGCAGGCGAGATAGCAAGACCGGAGACGTCGATCGCGACGATCGGCGAAAACTCTTCGTTGTGGGTCTGGGCCGATCTCTACGAACAGGACGTCGCACGCGTCACGCACGAGCAGGCGCAGGAGAATCTCACCGCTCAAATAGAGGTCAGGGCTTTCCCTGATGAACAGTTTCCAGGGACCGTGGATTTCGTCAGCCCCGCCATGAGCGAATCGTCTCGCACCGTCAAGGTGCGCATCGCGGTACCAAATCAAAAAGGGCGTTTGCTGGCCGGAATGTTCGCCGGGGTGAAGATCTTTCTTGTCGGCGATAAGGAGGTACTTACCGTGCCGAAAAGCGCCACGCTCGAAGATGAGCGTCGAACCTTTGTCTTTATTCATCACGAAGATGACTACTACGTGCGACGGCCGATAGTTACAGGAAGGACTTTTGACGGTCTTGTCGAGGTGACAAATGGCCTCGCTGGTAGCGAGGTGATCATAGCCGACGGCGCCTTTCTCATGAAATCCGACGTGCTGCGCTCGAAAATGGGCGCAGGCTGCGCACATTGAGGAGAATCAACATGATTGAATTCATCATGCGCCGCCGTCTGATGGTGCTGATCGGCGCAGCTATATCCATTGTGATTGGATTGATATCATGGGTACGCCTTCCCATAGACGCGTTCCCCGATGCCTCAAACCAGCAGGTCATGATCCTCACAGAGTCTGAAGGCCTCGGGCCGCTGGACATTGAACAGCAGGTGACCTTCCCCATCGAGACCGTCATGGGGGGACTGCCGCACGTCAAGCTTGTGCGCTCCATGTCAAAGACGGGGCTCTCCCAGGTAGTCGTCGTCTTCGAGGATCATGTAGACACCTATTTCGCCAGACAACTCGTTTTCGAGCGTCTGCAAGCGGCGAAGGAACAGCTTCCGCCGGGAGTGGAACCGGAAATGGGACCGATCAGCACGGGTCTGGGTGAAGTCCTCCAGTACAATCTGCAAAGTGACCATCACAATCTGACCGAGCTGCGCACCATGCAGGATTGGCTGGTGGCCCCAAGGTTGCGAACGATCCCCGGTGTCAACGAGGTCAACAGTTTTGGAGGATTGGTGCGCCAAATTGAGGTGCGCGTTGATCCCGATCGACTTTTGAAATACCGCCTGACACTCGACGAAGTTGTCGAGTCGCTGGAGGCCAACAACGCCAACGCCGGCGGCTCCTTCATTATTCAGGACTGGGAGCAAGAGAATATCCGCAACGTGGGGTTGTTCGGTTCCAGCGAAGATATTCGCAACGTCGTATTGCACGCACAGGACGGCACCCCCATCACAATCCGCGAGATTGGAGATGTGGTGGAAAGCCACATGACCCGACTCGGCGCCGTATCGCGGGACGGCAAGGGGGAGATCGTTGCGGGAATGGTAATCATGCTCAAAGGTGAGAACTCAAAGGAGGTCGTGGAGCGTGTCAAGGCCGCGTTGCCTTCAATAAAGCAATCCTTGCCGGAAGGTGTGAGTTTCAACATTTTCTATGACCGCACCGAACTGGTCGCCGCTGTTATCAGCACGGTCGGCAGTGCGTTGCTGCAAGGCGGACTTTTCGTCGTCCTCGTCCTTTTCCTGCTTATCGGCAACCTGCGTGCTGCGATTACAGCCGCTTTCAGCTTGCCAATTACGGCCCTCCTGGCTTTCACATTCATGGATTTCGGTGAACTCAGCGCCAACCTGATGACGCTCGGAGGCCTCGCCATCGCCATCGGCATGGTCGTCGACGGCTCGATCGTCGTCACGGAGAATGTCACACGGCATTTGCGCGACAATCCCAATGACGATCGCTCGCGGGTCATTATTCGAGCGGTGGTGGAAGTCGCCAGACCCATCGTTTTCTCCATCTTCATCATCGTGTTGGTTTTCGTGCCGTTGTTCACTCTGGAAGGCATGGAAGGCAAGATGTTCAAGCCGCTGGCCACGACCATGATCTTTGCCATGCTGGGCTCGCTCATCGCCGCCTTGACTGTTGTCCCGGTCGTCCTCTCGTACCTGATGAAATCGGGGCCGGCGGCCGGGGAATCGCGCATCTTTACCGGTCTGCGCAGGCGATACACCCGCCTTCTGAACGCCACGCTGAATCACCGGAAGGCCACGCTCATCGTGGCTGTTGTAATGTTCATGGCGGCCCTGGCCTCAATTCCATTTCTGGGCATGGAGTTCCTGCCGGAATTGAACGAGGGCGCTATCGCCGTCAACGTGGTTCGGTTACCAAACGCTTCTTTGGCGGGTTCTATCAAGACCTCCGAATTCATGGAAAAGGAGTTGTTGACCTTTCCCGAGGTCAGGACGGTCGTGTCCAAAACCGGTCGGGCAGAGATCTCGGAAGACCCGATGGGACCGGAACAAACCGATCTGCTCATCATGTTGCATCCCCAATCCGAGTGGACGACCGGACGAGACAGCGAGCAACTGGTCGCGGATATTCAAACGAAACTTGGGCACATTCCCGGTATTCGATTGGCTTTCAGCCAGCCGATAGCGCTACGCGTCAACGAACTGATCTCCGGCGTGAAGAGCGACCTGGCCGTCAAGGTATTCGGTCGTGACATCGATCTTCTCAAAGAAAAGGCCTACTTGATCGCGGCTGTCCTGCGAGGCATTCCCGGCGCAAAGGACGTGACCGTCGAGCAGGTCGCCGGGTTCAGCCAGCTGGAGATCATCCCTGATCGTCGGGAGATGGCCCGCTACAAGTTGAACATGGCGGATCTGAACGGGCTCGTCGAAACAGCCGTCGGCGGCAAGGTGGCCACCGAGATGGTCGATGGACAAATGCGCTTCGGCGTCAACGTGCGTCTTCCGATAGGTCGCCGCAACAGCATCGAGGCGATCAACCGCCTTTTACTTCACTCCCCGAGCGGAGCCAGGGTGCCGCTGGAGCGAGTGGCAGAAATTCGGCGCGTGGAAGGCCCGGCCCAGATCAGCCGCGAGAACAACATGCGCCGGGTTGTAGTCGAGACGAACATTCGCGGACGTGATCTGGGGAGTTTCGTGTCCGAGACGCAGCGCCGATTGCAGAACATCTCTGATGACCTGCCCCCGGGTTACTGGCTCGAATACGGCGGAACCTTCGAGAGTCAGCAGCGCGCCATGAAACGCCTGAGTGTCGTCGTACCGATGTCCATTCTATTGATCTTTCTCATGCTGATTTCTGCGCTTGGTAACCTGAAATCCGCCGCTCTGGTTTTGATAAACCTGCCGTTTGCGCTGGTGGGAGGGGTCCTGTCCATGCTCCTGTTTGGAATCACTCTCAACGTTCCATCCACTGTTGGATTCATCGCCCTGTTCGGGGTGGCGGTGCAAAATGGAACAGTGCTGGTAACCTTCATAAATCAGCTTCGAGAAAGTGGACGACCGATACGTGAAGCAATCGTTGAAGCATGCGGCCTGCGCTTTCGCGCGCTCCTGATGACCGCCGCGACTACGGTGCTGGGAATAGCCCCCATGGTTTATGCCGTCGGCCCCGGCGCTGACGTTCAACGGCCGCTCGCCGTGGTTGTCATCGGCGGTCTCATCACAGCGACCTTGCTGACCATGTTCGTATTGCCGTCTTTGTATCTGCTGTTTGCGCCCAGGATTGCTGTTGAGACATCCGACTGATCTTATGTGGAGGAGCAAGACCCGAGACTCAAACTGGCCGCATTTTCTCCCCGATTAGTGAAAAAGTCATACCACTTATTACCCATTCAGGACATTATGCTTGATAACTTTTATACAAAATGATACTTTTTACCCATGAAGCGACTGATCCAGGCCAGGTTTTCAAGCTGGAGAAAGAACCCGACTCGAAAACCAATGATCCTTCAGGGGACTCGCCAGATCGGCAAGACCTACTCCCTGAAACACTTCGGCGCCTCTGATTTTCGGGCAACCCGCTATATCAATTTCGAGGAGAACGCACGCGTGGCGAAGGCATTTGCGGGCAGTCTGGATCCAAAGCAAATCATCCGAGATCTTTCACTTGAACTGGGCGCCGTCATAAACCTGGAGCAGGATCTGCTCATACTCGACGAAATCCAACAGTGTCCACAGGCTCTGACAAGCCTCAAATATTTCGCTGAGCAGATGCCCCGGCTAGCCATCGCCGCAGCGGGATCCTTGCTTGGCGTCCAGCTGGGGAAATCCTCGTATCCGGTGGGCAAGGTCACCCACATCTCTATGTATCCTCTATCTTTTGAGGAGTTCCTGATGGCCTGGGACGAGCCCCTGTTACTCGAAGGCTTTCGCTCCATCATTAGCGACAATCCTGGCTCGGAGATCTTGCACGAGCGGTTGTGGGATGTTTTCAAGCTCTACTTGATCGTAGGTGGCCTGCCGGAGGTGGTGGCCGGGTTTGTTGGAAACAGAGACGATCTTCCCAGGGCACTGCCCTCAGTTCGGTCGCTCCAGAAAGATCTGATTCAGTCCTATCTGGCCGACATGGCGAAGCACTCGGGCAAGCAAAACTCGATGCACCTCACCCGTCTATGGAGTCAGGTGCCCGCCCAGCTCGGACGGGACGTGACCGGCTCCGCGCCAAAATTTTCTTTCAAGGGCGTTCTGCCGGGCATCCGGGGGTACGCCGGAATGGCGAGCACCATCGACTGGCTGGCGACAGCCGGTCTGGTCGTAAAACTGCCCATCGTAAACAGCGGACTTCTCCCCTTTGCCGCATACGAGCGGGACAACGTCTTCAAGCTGTTTGTTTTTGATGTGGGTATCCTCGGCGCCCTGGCGGGCCTCTCGCCTCAAGCTATTCTCGATTACGAATTCGGAACCTATAAGGGCTACCTGGCCGAGAACTTCGTGGCCCAGGAACTCGTGGCCTCCGATCGGGACAGTCTGGTGTGTTGGCGCGAGGCCTCCGCCGAGGTGGAGTTCCTCTGCGAAACAAGGGGCCGGATCATTCCCGTCGAGGTCAAATCAGGCTGGGTAACCCAGGCCAAGAGCCTTCGGGTCTTTTCGGGCAAGTACCCTCCTCCCTATGCAGTTGTACTCAGCGCCCAAAACATGAACCTGAACCCGAACCGCCTCAAACAATACTACCCCCTTTACCTCGCTGCCCGCTTCCTGGATCCCGCCCTCGAGCCTTCGGCATAGAGCCATATCTTTGGACCGAGATGAACAGCGTCAGCCGGCAAGCTCCTTTCTGCACTGGATCCGCTTCCACAGAAAATAGACCGCCGGGATGATCACCAGCGTGAGAATGGTCGAAGACACCATTCCCCCGACCATCGGCGCGGCGATACGTTTCATGATGCGAGTACCGGTTTCGGTTCCGAACATGATGGGCAAGAGACCGATGGTGGTTGTCATAACGGTCATGAGCTTGGGCCTGACACGGTCCACTGCGCCTTCGATGACGATGGCCTTGAGGTCGGCGATGGTCCTGATTCGTCCTTCTTCCTTCCAGCGAGCGAAGGTCTCGTCGAGATAGACGAGCATGACCACGCCGGTCTCGGCGGCCAGCCCGGCCAGCGCAATGAAGCCGACGGCCACGGCGACCGAGAGGTTGAAGTCGAACCAGTACAGAAGCCAGACGCCGCCCACGAGAGCGAACGGCAAAGTCAACATGACAATGGCGCTTTCCGTCACGTTTCGAAAGTGCAAAAATAGCAGCACAAAGATAACGACCAGCGTGAGGGGAATGACCATGGAGAGCCGTTCGCTGACCCGCTCCATGTATTCGTACTGTCCCGACCAGACGATCGAGACGCCTTTGGGAAGGTCGAGCTTTTCGGAGATGAGCCTTTTCGCGTTCTCGACGTAACCGCCGACATCGGAGGTTTTCAGATCCACAAAGATCCACGCCGTCCGGCGCGCGTTCTCGCTCTTGATTGCCGGCGGCCCCCTGGCGATCTCGATGTCGGCAACTTGCGCAAGAGCCACCGCGTGCCCCATGGGTGTGGGGACGGTCAACTCCCTGAGCTTTTGCACATTGTTTCTCAGCTCTCTCGGGTAGCGCACGTTGATCGGATATCGTTCGAGGCCCTCCACTGTCCAGCTCACGTTCATTCCGCCGATGGCGCTTCTCACCACTTCCTGAACATGCGCGACCCGAAGGCCGTATCGCGCCGCATCCTCTCGCCGGATCTTGATGTCCACGTAATTCCCACCAACGACCCTTTCGGAATATGCAGACGCGGTATCGGGAAGTTCTCTCAGCATCGCCTCAATCTTCTCTCCGATCTCGGAGAGCTGGCCGAGGTCATCTCCCATCAGCTTGATGCCGACCGGCGTCTTGATGCCGGTGGCCAGCATGTCGATACGCGTCTTGATCGGCATGGTCCACGAGTTTGTGAGCCCCGGGAATTGGACCATCTCGTCGAGTTCTCCGATGATGTCTTCGATGGTCTTTCCCTTGGGCCACTGCGACTTGTCTTTCAGCAGAATCACAGTCTCGATCATGGACAGCGGCGCAGGGTCGGTGGCGGTATCTGCTCGTCCAATTTTGCCGAGCACGTGCTTCACCTGGGGATGCTTCGCAATAAGTTTGTCGGTTTGCTGCAAAAGCTCCTTTGCCTTGGTTATGCTGATTCCCGGCGGCGTGGTCGGCATGTAGAGCAGATCTCCCTCATTGAGCGGCGGCATAAACTCGGAACCGAGCCTGGTGTACGGCCAGATCGACGCCGCAGCTATTCCTACCGCCAGCAGGATGGTTGCGACCGGGAATCTCAGAACGAGTCGAATACTCGGTTTGTAGATCCAGATGAAGAAACGGCTTACCGGATGTCTTTTCTCACTCAAGATTTTCCCCCGCACGAGGTAGTACATCAGAACGGGAATGATCGTGACCGCGAGTAAAGCCGATGCGGCCATGGCGAATGTCTTCGTGTAGGCCAGCGGCGAGAAGAGCCTGCCCTCTTGTTGTTCCAGGGTGAACACCGGTAAGAAACTGACGGTGATGATCAAAAGCGAGAAGAACAGGGCTGGACCGACCTCCTTTGCGGCCTTGATTACGACATCCTGATGCGAGAGCCCCACGTCTCTCTCCATGTGTTTATGGAGATTTTCGACCATTACGATAGACGCATCCACCATCACCCCGATGGCTATGGCGATACCACCGAGGCTCATGATGTTGGCGCTTATTCCCAGCAGTTTCATCACCGCGAAGCTGATCAAAATTCCTGCCGGAAGCGTGATGATCGCCACGAGCGCCGAGCGCGCATGGAGCAGAAACAGGATGATCACTATTGCGACGACGATCATCTCCTCGACCAGTTTGGTCTTCAGCGTGTCGATGGCGCGCATGATGAGAGATGATCGATCGTAGGAGGTATGGATCTCTATTCCCTCCGGCAAGCCTGCCTTGAGTTCCTGCAGTCTTTTCTTTACTCCCTTGATGACTTCCAGAGCGTTTTCTCCCGAACGCATCACGACGATACCGGAGACAGCCTCACCCTCGCCCCCCATCTCGATGACACCGCGCCGAATGTCCGGTCCGAGTCCAATATTGGCCACTTGCGAGAGCATGATCGGAGTGTGCGTCTTGACGTCTACCGCAACCGGGATCCTTTTCAGGTCGTCGATCGACTCGATATATCCTTTCCCCCGCACCATGAACTCGGTTTCGGCCATCTCGATGAGGCGCCCACCCACGTCCATATTCGACTCCTTAATCGCCATGTTGATCTGCCCGAGGGTGAGTCCGTACGCGCGCAGCTTCAGGGGATCGACCTCCACCTGATACTGCCTGGTGTACCCACCTGCGCCGGCAACCTCGGCGACGCCGGGCAGACTCATCAACTCGTAGCGCAAATACCAGTCCTGGATTGATCTCAGCTCTGCCAGGTCGTGACGATCAGAGGTCAGAGTATATTGAAAGACCCAGCCCACACCGGTCGCATCAGGGCCGATCTGCGGCGTGGTTCCTTCCGGCAAGCGCCCCTGGACGAAGTTCAGATATTCGAGCACCCGCGAGCGGGCCCAATACAGATCTGTTCCATCTTCAAAGATCACATAGACCATGGAGAACCCGAAGAACGAGTATCCGCGTACCGTTTTTGCGTAGGGCACAGACAACATCGCGGTGGTCAGTGGGTACGTAACCTGGTCCTCGACCACTTGCGGCGACTGGCCGGAATACTCGGTAAAGACGATGACCTGCACATCGGATAAATCCGGGATGGCGTCCACCGGCGTGTTCAGCATCGCCCAAGCGCCCATCGCCACTACAACGGCGACAAACACCATGACCAGGAATCGATTCTTGACGCTCTTTTCTATTATCCAACCAATCATAACTTCTTCTCCACCAGATCCATGCCGCACTGCGGGCAGGCTCCCGGGGCTTCCTGAACCACCTCGGGATGCATGGGGCAGGTCCAGTAGTTCATGGCCGTTTGTGCCTCCGCTTCGACTTGATCTTCTTTTCCTGCGTGTCCCTTTTTGACTTGCAGGCGGGCTGCCAGCAGCTTTTGCACCGCCTCCTGAAGCTGGCTCTCCGAATCCAGGAGGAACTGTCCGGAGACAACAACTTCTGTACCGCTGGTCAGTCCTTTAATAATTTCGGTTCTGTTGTTGTCGGCCACCAGCCCGGTAACAACATCGCGCGGCTCGTACTTGCCGTAACCCTTGACCAGAAACACGAGGCGTCGTTCACCGGAATGTAATACCGCTTCAGATGGGACCGTCGTTGCGTGGTCCTTGCGCCGCGTCTCGATCCGGACCGTCGCGAGCATCCCCGGTTTCAAATTCAAACCGTCGTTCTCGAACTCGAGCCTGATCGTAAGGGTACGAGTTCTGGAGTTCAGCGTGGGATATACATAGGACACAGTCCCGTCCCAGGTCTTGCCGCCCTGGAAGGACAACTCCATAGTGGCCTTCTGACCAACGCTGACCCATGCTGCGTCGTGCTCGTAGATCTCCGCGTTTACCCAGATGCGATCGAGATTTCCGATTCTGTACAGATCTTCGCCTGCCTGAATTCGCGCTCCCTCAACCACGTTTTTGTGCAGCACGTAGCCGGATCGCGGAGAGGTAATCGTGATATTTCGCGAAGCCCTGCCCTTGTTTACAATCCGCTTCAAGTATCTCGATCCTATTCCCCAGAGCTCCAATCTCCGCGCCGTCGAGCGGGCCAACCGGCTGTCCGGCCCATCCGCGCGGACCGCCAGGAGATACTCTTCCTGTGCGGCGACCAATTCTGGAGAGTAAACGGCGAACAGGGCCTGCCCCTTCTTGATCTCTTGACCTGTCTCGTCGGCGAAGATCTTTTCAATCCATCCACTGAACCGCAGGTTCACAACCGAGACCTCGTCCTCGGCGACCACCACCTCTCCGATGGTGCGGACATGCCTGAATATGGGACCGTGCTCCACCTTCGCCACCCTCACGCCCATATTCTGAACCACTACCGGATCGATCGTTATCGCCTTGCCGTCATCTCCATCCGGACTCTCACCTTCATCTTCGTACACGGGCTTGTACGCAGCCAGGGCACCGCCGCCGAGCAACAGGATCACCGCTCCAACTATGATGATCTTCCTCGTGTTCTTCTTCATAGTCTTCACCTTGCTTTCTCCTGTTCGCGAGCAGCGGCATCGAGGTCCGTTCCCACCAGCGCTTCAACGGCGACCTTCATTTTCGCTGTAGTTATTCGGGCCGTACGTATCGTCCGCTCGAACGCAATGAGGTCCAGCTCGGCACGATAGATGGAGAAAAAATCGGTCCGATCCGTCTCATAGGCCAACAGGGCGGCGTCCAGCGTCCTTCGCGCCTGCGGCACGAGCGTCTCGCGATATGTCTCTTCCTTTGACAGCGCTCTTCGCCAAGCGGCGAGACTCTTTTCCAGACCAAAGGCAATGTCGTCCAGCGCGCCGCTCCTGCCATGCTGCGCGGCCTGTGCCAGCTCTAACTGTCCGGCTTTCCTTGCATCCGCGGTGTCCAGAAAATCAAACGGCAGCGGTACAGAAGCGCCTATGGACAAGAAGTCCGTTCCATCATCCATGCCTGCTTCAATGCGAAAACGATAACCGAGCCAGACAGTGAAATCCGGGCGACGCTCCCATTCGGCCTGGTCAGCGGCGAGCTTTGAGGCTCTGGAACGCTGCTCGAAAACAGCGAGCTTCGGCCGGTACTGCCGCGCGAGCTCGAGGAGTTGTTCGTATGAGTGACCCGGCGATACCGAAGCCGACTCTTTCGGAGTTGCTATTGATGTCCTGGCGTCTCTGTGGAGCGCGCTGTTTATCGATGCCGTAAGCTCCCGATCGTTGCTTGCGAAATCCTCGAGTTCATCTTCAAGCTTGTCCCCGAGTAACTCGAGACCCAGAATGTCTTTTTGGTTACCCTTTCCAACCTCGTATCTCAATCGGACACGCGCAAGGAGCTTCTCGATGGAGACAATGTGTTCTTCAGACAGGCCGCGCAACTGGCGTACGAGGGTCAGGGCCAGATAATTCTGTTTCACTGCGGCCCGGAGCTGTACGGTCAACTCCTCTCGTTCCAGGCTCTTCACTTCGGCCTGCGCCAGGGCCGTTGCCTCTCTTCGCTCGTTCTTGCCGGGGAACGGAAGGGTCTGCGCCACCTTGACCTGTATTCCCGTCATCGGAGAATCCCCCAGGGCCCAGGTGTTCCAGGGGAAATTGGAATACTCCACGGCAATCATGGGGTCCATCAACGTCTGCACCGCAACTGCTTTTTCTCTCAGAGCCGCGACCTGTCGCTCCATCGCAGTCAGCCTTGGATTGACGCGAACCACCTCATCGACAAGCCTGTCCATCTCGACCGTTTCGGCCGCCGGCTGCTCCATGTCGTCATTCGCCCAAAGAAGAGAGGGCCATGTGGTGATGGCTATCAGAAGAGCCGTTGAAAAATTTGATAACTTGAAGAGCATCTGAATCCTCCACCCAAGTACATGGGCAAGGTTCGTGCCACTGAAGTCATCCAGCGTTTGCCGCCGGGAGCCGATCGGCCGGGCGGGGCGGGGCTCAATAATTCGAGAATATTCTCAATACCGATTCACATTATTGTGAACGTTTGTCGAAGGCCTGCGGTGGCTGGTGGAAATCTTGACGGAAAAGCGGCCCTCATTATTGGCACGACGATTGCCAGTATTCGGGGAAACAGACTCGCTGGACATTCAGCACTGAAAAGGAGAACGAAAATGAAACCGATAATTGTGATCTTTGCAATAGTACTGGCGGCGGCTTTCGGAAACCAGGCAAACGCCGATCCGGCATCTGGTAACGGTGAAGAAGTTACAAGCGTTCCGGAGGGAGCCGGTGCACCAGCGGCGTTCGACAAGATGCCCGCTCCTGGAACAAAGGCCAGGTGCCTGGTAACGGGGCACGATTTCACTGTGCGCAATACGACCGAGTTCACAAAGTACAAGGGAAAGTACTACGTCTTCTGCTGCGGCGGGTGCAAACCGCAGTTCGACGCGAACCCGGAAAAGTTCATCAACTCCGCGAAATAGATTGTCTTGCGACTCCGCCAAACTTCTTCCACGCACATCGCCGATATGCGGCATCGGAGTCAATCCTTTGCATTGGGTTTGGAGAGGGGTAAATTCATATACATGACTCAAAAGGCAAGCAGAATTCTTTTCATAGAAGATGACGCATCCGGAAGGGAGATGGGGGCCTTCAATCTCGAGAAGGCCGGGTACAGTGTGGACGTAGCTGCAACCGGAGACCAGGGGATCGAGATCTTCGATCCTCAGCGACACGATCTGGTGATAACCGATGTGCGCATGCCGGGCATCTCGGGGATGGAGGTGCTCGCGCAGGTGAAGAAGCGCTCGGCGGATACGCCCGTGCTGGTGATCACCGCCTACGGCAACGTTGAGCTGGCTGTCGAGGCTATGAAGGCCGGCGCCTACGACTTTATCGGAAAGCCTTTCAACCGCGAGCATTTGCTTCTCACGGTGGCAAGGGCCCTTTCCAACAGGGATCTCACCCAGGAGGTCAGGCACCTGCGGATAAAGACCGCCCGAGTCGAGCGACCAATTTTGCACAACTCCGGACCAATGGAGCGAACAATAGCAATGGCCGATCGCGTTGCCCGATCCGATGCCACGGTACTGGTATCAGGAGAGAGCGGAACGGGTAAGGAGCTGGTAGCCCGGCGTATTCATGCCAGGAGCGACCGGGCTCACGCGCCCTTTGTCGCGGTCAACGCCGCGGCGATACCGTCGGAGCTACTCGAGTCCGAGCTGTTCGGCCACAGCAAGGGCGCCTTCACGGGAGCGCACAAGGATCGGATGGGACGGTTCCGGCAAGCCGCCGGCGGGACTCTGTTCATGGATGAGATCTCGGATCTGCCTGGCGCGCTGCAGGGCAAATTACTCAGGGTCATACAGGAAAAGGTTGTTGACGTTCTTGGCGACGACGTGCCGGTGCCGGTGGATGTGCGAATAATAGCGGCAACAAACAGTGACCTGAAGACCGAAGTGGCGACCGGCAGGTTCAGGGAGGATTTGTATTACAGAATAAACGTAGTGGAGGTAGAGGTGCCGCCTCTTCGCGATCGGCGCAAGGACGTGGAACCACTGGCGCGACACTTCGTCGCGCTGCACGGACAGAACGACAGCCTGGCGATTCCCGAGGATCTCCTCAAAACTCTTGAAAATTACGATTGGCCGGGCAACGTGCGAGAGCTGGAGAACGTCTGTCAGCGTCTTGTCCTGCTGGCCACCGGGGAGTCTCTCAGCGAAAACGACCTTCCATCACGGATGCGATCCGACGGTCGGGACAGTAACCTGGCGTTCGCTGTTCTACCCCCGCTGCCAGAAGACGGCCTCTCTCTTCTCGATCTCGAAAAGAGTGTGATTGAACGCGTATTGGAGTTGAAGAACGGAAACGTTTCCCGCGCGGCTGTCTACCTTATGATTCCCAGGCACGTTCTGGCGTACCGGATGCAAAAGTATGGCATCTCCAAAAAAAGCTGAAAACAGACCCGGCGCATCTGCAGCCGGCAGAATACTATCGCCGTTGATGCTGGTGGCGGTGTGGTTGCCAATAGCAATAGTCACCGCTCTTCATTACGGCACATCTCACGAATACCACTGGGTTCACGATGTCTTGCGACGCGTATATTACTTGCCGATCGTTATCGCAGCGCTGCGTTCCGGGTTGCTCGGAGGTCTGGTGAGTGCGGCTGTCGTATCGGCGGCGTATGTTCCACACGCGTTTGTCCTCGTGCATCACTTCGATCCTGCCAGAAGCATCGAAAAGGCAATGGAGATTTTACTGTATTTCATTGTCGCCGCCGTGGCCGGATATCTGTCCGACAAGGAACGCAGTCGACGATCTCAACTGGAAGATGCGCTCGACGAACAGCGACGCCTGACAGGTCAACTTGTGCGGGCGGGTCGATTGAGCGCTCTGGGCGAGGTGGTCGCGGGGATAGCGCATGAGGTCAAGAATCCGCTTCACTCCCTGGCGGGTACGGCAGAGATAATTGATCCTCTCATTCCCAAAAGCGCCGATGAGCACAGGATGTGGGAGATCCACAAGCAGGAGATCGGCCGCCTTCAAAAAGTCTCGGAGCGCTTTTTGAGCTTTGCCAAGCCCGTTCCCATCGAAACAACCACGCTGGACCTCGGGGACGTGGCCAGACGTGTGGTTGAGCTCGTGGGAGCGCAGGCCAGGCAAAAGAGCATCGCGCTCGAGACGAGAATTTCGGCCGAGCCCATCCTGGTCAGGGGCGATCTCGACGCACTGGCGCAGATAGGACTCAATATTGCGTTGAACGCCATAAAGGCCATCGGTGATGAGGGAGGGACAATCCTCCTGTCCGTGTCGACGAGAGTTGTCGATGGCGAGCCGGGCGCTCTCATGTGCATCGAGAACAGCGGACCGCCGGTTCCCGAAGAACAGATCGAGAGACTTTTCGATCCCTTCTACAGTGGGGGGGACAGCACCGGGTTGGGGCTCTCCATATCTTCGAGAATAGCCGAGCAGCACGGCGGAACCATCGAGGCGAAAAACACCGGCATGGGTGTTCGTTTCACTCTGTATCTGGCCCTGAACTCCTGAATCAGTGACCGCCTATTGAGGGGCGAGTCAGCGCAAAGTCGTATCTAACGGGATCTTTCGGTGAGTACCCGGCAAAGGCATCTGTAATTTCGAGCGCGGTCCTCATGTCGGCGTTCTTGCGCCTGGTCAGGCCGTGCTCGATCGCGATGCGGTGCATGTGGACATCCAGCGGGACTATCAGCATGGATGTGTCGATCTGATCCCATCCACCCGGATCCACCTCATCTTTTCTCACCATCCATCGCAACATCAGGTTGAGCCGTTTGCAGGCGCTGCCCTTCTGGGGATCCGGAATCAGGCTCGTTTTTTTGTTGCCGACAGGCGCGGTCAACTCGCGCGCAAAGTGGCAAAGCGCGCTTTTCACATTATTGTCTTTCCTGTCGATTCCGAGGGCAAAGCAATTTTCAAGCGATCCGTGTTTTTCAAGCACACGCTCGATGCCACAGAGGAGATCGGCCACCTCGTCGCCGGTTGTGAAACGGTGCTTGAAATCGCGAAAGTGACGCTTCATCTTTGACCTTGAAGTGGTTTGAACATAGCGCAGGGGAGAACCGATCGTCTCGAGCACAATCGATACGCTCTTCAAAATTTGTTGAACTCGACCATAGGCGAGGGAAGATGCGATGAGCGCCACGATCTCCCGATCGCGAAGATCGTCATATGCGTAAAGAAACTCGAGCGGATCCGGATGCACGAACTCGCGATGGTTGTACCTTGCGTACAGTTCCTCAAAAACGCTGTGGGGCGGACCAAGTACTGAGTTGTTGTTATCCGGTAATTTCATTCGGCTGGCCTGTCCGGTCTTCCGGCCTACTGCTGGATCTCCTCGTCGTCTGTACTGGTGGCGAGATCGGAGCTCTCGATTACCAGCGTGTCGCCGTTGGACACAAACCGGTTGTCGTGCAGATCCGCAGGCAGCACCGGCGGCTCGCCACGAACCCAGCCGGCGACCATCGGCAGCCCGCCGCCGCAGGAGATCGAGCCGGCGGCCTCGTGAGCGGTAAACTGATTGTGGTGGACCTCTATGCCCCCCTGGGCGCCGCTGTCCGTACTGATGTTGAGTGAGGTTGCGCCGAAGCTAACGTCGGCGAGACTGAAGGTGTAGACCTCGTTGTGATCCACCACTCCGAAGTTGCCGCCCTCGACGCGGATGCCATGGGCTACAACCCAGCTGCAGACGCTCGCATCATGAGGTGAGGCCGAATCGCCCAGATCCGAGTAGTAAGCGTAGCCCTGGCTCACATCGCCGGCGATCAACTCGACCGCCTCGATGATGTTGTGGTGAATGTGGCCGTTGCTGCGGGTGTAGTGCAGGGCCCGGCCGTTGTGGAGCGGACGAACCTCGTTGTGATCAACTTCGACGTGGTTTGCATGCACGCCGAGCCCATAGCCATTGGTGGCGTGCATGTCGGCAAACACGTGGTTGTTGCCGATACGACGCGTCTGCCCGGTGGTCGGCGCCGTGCTCAGCCGATCGCCACCGGTCATGAAAATTCCCCAGTGGGGCACGCCGAACAAGATGCAGTCCATCACCTCACCGGGACCCTCGTCGGGCAGGTCGAGAGCGATGCCTCGATTGCCCGGGTAGTGGCGATCAGTGACGTCCTGGACCTCGGACACTACCAACACGTGGTTGACCAGGACATCATTGCTGTACATGGAGCGCAGCCCAAAAGCGTCGGAGCCGACCACGTGCAACCACAGCTGATCGATGCTGATGTGATCCGCGCCGTAGATCCGCACCGCATGGCTGTATAGATCGCCCCCGCCGTTGTTGCTCTGCTCGACGATACCGTTAAACACCTGGGCATCGTTGCCCTCCACGACGACGCCATGGCATTGAGCGCCGGTTTCGGTGTCAGCGTAGGTGATGGTGTGCCAACCCAGATCGAGATTCACGCCATCGGCTTCGATGGTCATACAGGTGCAATCGGCGATAACGTCAGCCACCAGGCGGTAGTCGCCCGGCGTGTCGATGGTTGTACACACCGACAGTTCGGTGGCCGACGCCTCGGCGAGCGTGGAGAAGCTGATCGTGTCCTTGTCCTCCTCGCTGCCGTCCGACGAGCGTATCGTCACGAAGTACTCTGTGTCAGGCTGCAGGGGACCGATCGCCAGTCGGTGCTCCCGTCGTCCACCTGTGCGATGATAGCCTGTCGGGCAGGTGTCGACGTCTGTCCCCCAACCGATGGTCGAGTCGGCCTCGCCGGGGGTGGCCCACATCACCACGGCGCTGGTTGCGTCGTTCGTTACCGACAGATCGGTGATGGCCGCTCCGCTATCGAAGGCCCGGAAGGTAGTGTTCTGGGTGGCGTTGAAACCCTCGCCCGGCCAGGGCGGCACCCAGTCTGGCCAGGGTGGGGTTGCCGAGTCAAGATCGCAGCCAATGTCGGTATCTGTGTCTGTATCAACGTCTGTATCGGAATCGGTGTCAGTATCGGTGCCAGCGTCCGAGCCGCCACCGTCGTTATTTTTCGAGCACCCACCCCAGATCGACACGGTTGCCAGAGTTATCAATAACAAATACTTCATGTTTTTCACCTTTGTTGAAAGATGATATCATAACATCTTGCTCGCCACCCGGGCGCCCAGATCTCTGCATGTTGCCAGGTCTTCCTCGGCCGGAACGTATTTCACCCGCAATCCCTCCTGTACCAGATCAACTTTCATGTCTTGCATGATCTGATCCAGATGCTTCACCGCCTCGCCGCTCCAGCCGTAGGAACCAAAGGTTGCGCCGATGAGATTTTGGGGCTTGAGACCCTTCAGGTAGTTCATCACGTCCGCGACAGTTGGGTAGATCTGATTGTTGATGGTCGGCGAGCCCACCAGCAGCGCGCCGGCATCCAGCAACTCGGTAATTACGTCGCTCCGGTGGGATCCGCCAAGAGGCATGAGCTTGACCGAGGCGCCGTTTTCAGTGAGACCGTCGCCCACCGCCCGCGCCATCCTGGCTGTGCTCTCCCACATCGAGTCGAAGACCACCACGGCCTTGTTCGTCGGTTTCTGCTCGGCCCAGCCCGAGTACCACTCCACAACCTGATTCAGGTCACGCCTCCAGACAGGCCCGTGATCCGGCGCAATGATCTTCATGTCCAGGTTGAATGAAGGAAGCTTCTCGAGGAACTTCGTTACGATGGGAGAAAGATGCAAGATGATGTTTGCGTAGTACTTGGCGCCCTCGTACTTCAATACCGACGGGTCGATCTCGTCGGCGAAGCGCTCGCTCGAAGCTATGTGCATGCCAAAAACGTCGTTGGTAAAGAGGACGCCCTCTTCCTCGAGGTACGTCAACATGCTGTCGGGCCAGTGGAGCATCCGGGCCTCCACGAAGCTCAGAGTCTTGTTGCCCAGGTCTATCTTGTCGCCGGTCTTCACCACCTCAATTTCCTGATCCCAGTGAAAGTGCATCCCCAGGGCTTTTTGTCCCATCGGGGACGCGAAAACCCGACTGGGGTTCATCGCTTGTATCGCCTGCGGGAGATAGCCCGTGTGATCCATCTCCGAGTGGTTGGAGATGATGAAGTCGATCTTGCTCGGATCGATGACCGAAGAGATCCTGGCCATCATCTCCTCGCCAAAGCTCGCCTTCACCGTATCAATCAGGGTCACCTTGTCCGCGATCACCAGAAACGCGTTGTACGTGGTTCCGCGCGAGGTGAGGTACCCGTGAAAGCTGCGCACACCCCAATCGATCGCGCCCACCCAGTAGACGCTATCGGAGATCTTGACCGCCCTGAACGACGAGTCCATCACGCGCCTCCAGTCAACTCGGGCGGCAGGGTGAATGCGCGCTTGCCCATCTCCTGGTCGAGCATGAACAGGCCTCCCTCTTTCTTGTCGACGAGCTTCAACTTCTGCACCACTTCATCCGCCGACGCCTCCTCCTCCACCTGCTCAGCGATAAACCACTGAAGGAAGTTGACGGTGGCGTGGTCGCTCACCGACAGCGCGAGATCCATCAGCTTGTTTATCAGCCCGGAGACAAGCACTTCGTGATTGTAAACATGTTCGGCCACCGCGGTGGGCGAATCCCATTCCAGCTGCGGTGCTTCAATAGCAGAGAGCACCACCCTGCCTCCGCGGTTGTTGATGTAACCAAAGAACTTGTGAGTGTGCGTCATCTCCTCCAGCGCCTGCGCGCGCATCCAGTGGGCAAAACCACTCAAACTCACGGAATCGAAGTACGCCGACATCGAGTAGTACAGGTACGATGAATATATCTCGGCGTTTATCTGGCCGTTTATGGCCTCTTCTATTTTCTTGTCCAACATTGCATGTTCCTCCTCAAAGAAACCGTTGATGGAATCGTGCTCAGGCGACAAATTGTTGTTATGTGATCTAGTTTTCAACGAGTACGTGGTCGTCGTACTCGATCTCGAACCTGAGCTTGTGCTTCGCCTCTTCGTTGGCCAGGCCGATCATGGTCTCCTTGAGCCCGGCGTCGCCGGTGGCCGCCGCCAGGTCCATGTAGAGCCTGTAGGCCTGCTTCTCCTGTTTGATGGCGAAGAGGAGCACATCCTGATAGCTGGGGGTGTCGCCCAGCACCACGTCATTGGTATAGTCGGAGATCTTGAGATCCTGGATTTTTTGCTCCGCGTCGATGAGTTTTTTGCCGCCCTTCACCCTCTCGAGCTTGGCCTTGTGGCCGCGCTCTTCGTTCGCGTATTCCAGAAAGGTCTTCTTTGTCGCCTCGCTCGTAACCTTGCCGGCGAGATCTGTGTAGAGATCGACAGCGTCTTGCTCCATCTGGATGGCATAGTTCAATATCTCATCGACGGTCTTGAGTTCACTCATTTGCTCCTCCTTGTTCGCCGTACTGTTGCTCACACTTCGCTGAAGCCGTCCTTGCCGACACCGCACAAGGGGCATACCCAATCCTCGGGAATATCCTCAAACTTGGTCCCCGGCTTGACCCCGCTCGCCGGGTGACCCTTTTCCTCGTCGTAGACCCAACCGCATGCATCGCATTCGTACTTTTTCATTTTGAAATCTCCATATTTTTGCCCGTGCATAACGATCTACATGAGCGTTGAGAGCTTGCCAAATGTTTTTGCAACACGCGTGCCAAAACATCAGATGAGCGCCACCCCAATTAAAATCGAGTTCATGGTGTCATCTCATATGACAATCGCTCGATCACCCGTTTGTATTGGGCGATCATCTCCAGAGTGACTTCTCTGGCGGAAACAATCCCATCCACGCTGCTACCCACCTGGCCGATCTCCAGCTCGCCCTGTTCGAGATCTCCCTCGAAGATCCCCATTCTCGATCGCCCCACGCCCCGAATCCGCGCGAGTTCCCCGTCGGTGGCGCCGTCCCGTTGTGCGGCAATGGCCGATTTCACGTAGTCGTTGGCTATCGCCCGTGTCGGCATGTACGAGCGCAGGTACAGGGGTATGTCTCCCTGCTCGGATCGCAAGACGGCCTCCTTGTACGCATCGTGGGCGCTGGACTCCTCGGTGAGCGCGTAGCGGGTCCCCACCTGAACTCCCTGCGCACCGAGCGCAAAGGCTGCAGCCATCCCACGACCGTCCGCAATACCGCCTGCAGCGATGACCGGAATCTTCACGGCGTCCACAACCGACGGCCACAAAACCATGCTCGTCATCTCCTGGAGCCCGTTGTGACCACCCGCCTCGGTGCCCTCCGCGACGACCGCGTCACACCCGGCTGATTCCGCCTTGCGAGCAAGCTTGTCGCTGGGCACCACATGCGCCACCTTCACGCCTGCCGCTTTCAGCCGATCGGTGTGCACGCCGGGACCGCCGGCGGAAATGAAGACTATCGGCACCTTGTTACGCAGGCATACATCGATCAGATCGCCGGCCCACTTGTTGGAAACGGGTATGTTCACGCCGAAGGGCTTTTTACACGCCGCCCTGAGTTTCACGACGTGTTCGTCCAGCAGCTCAGGTTTCATCGAGCCGGCCCCGATGAGGCCCAGGCCCCCTGCATTGGAAACCGCCGCCGCCAGCCGCCAACCCGATGCCCAGACCATTCCGCCTTGCACGATCGGATACTCAATTCCGAAGAGATCGGTTACGCGGGTGACCGAACTTCCCTGTCTCGCACTAGCCACCGTCGAAACTGGAACGACCTTTTTCCTCGAACCAGGCATCCGGATCCCTCAGGTAGAAGAGGGAATCCTGTATGGAAAGCAGGTGCTCGCGCTCGATCTTCGCGAGGAACTCGAAGAATTTTTTCTCCTTTTGGTTATCGCAAACCTGCGCCAACTCCTTGTAAAACCTGGATCCATCCGCCTCCCCCTTCGCGGCTTTCTCCAGGGCCGCAATATCATCATCGTCGTGCGAGGCAGAGGTGTCCTTCTTTTCCATGAGCTTGTTGACCCGCCCCAGAATTTCGGTGCCCGCCACCTCTATCGGGAGGTCGTCCGGCCATGATCCGTCTGCAGTGAGCTTGCGATGCAACCCCTCGATACGAACCATATGCTCCTTTTCGTCCGCCGCCAGAGTTTCGAAGAGCAATTTCGCCACCGGGTTTTTGGACCGACGCGCTTGCTCCAGATAGTACTCCATCTCTGTGTGCTCGTTGCGTATGGCCAATTCTATAGACGTCATTCTATCCATTGTTTTCTCCTTGTACTTTGCCCCAACTACAGCAAACACCGTGCCACCCGTTTTGCCCTGGATATCGAGAAAAGTGTCTCAGTAATTGTCTCAAAAGAGCGTCAACAATGATACATTATTAGCAATGGGGGGCACCCCGCTCTTGGCCTGAGATTTGCTACGTGCTGTTGCGAGCCCGAATTCATGAAAGGATGAAGTGACATGCAAATTGAAGAAGCGATAATAACGGCGATCGAGTATGAGGTCAGAATTCGCGAGCACTACGTTGAATCCCAGGCTGCCGCCAAGGATCCCGTTGCCCGCAGGGTATTTGGACTCATGGCCGGCGAGGAGAACGATCACGTCAAGTACCTGGAGATGAAGCTCAAGGAGTGGAAGGAAGGCAACAAGCTCTCGGCGGAAGATCTCGAAACCACTCTACCCTCCCTCGACTGGATCGAAAAGGAGGTCGGCAAGCTGGCGAGCGGCGACGTGAAAAAAACCGCCACTGCCGAACTCGGCGCCCTGGAAACGGCTGCTGCAATCGAGGCCGAAACCAGCCAGTTCTACGCCGGGCTGGTGGAGAAGCTCCCGGACGAGGCAAAAAGCTTCTTCAGCCGTTTCGTCGAGATCGAATCCGGACACCTGGCGCTGGTCAACGCAGAGCTCGATGCGGTAAAGGGCAACGGCTTCTGGTTCGATATCCCCGAATTCGATGTCGAAGCGGGATAACAGGGCGCGGCACATCAAACAGTCCGGCTAAAAATCATCGAACATGATGTTCTTCTTTTCGACTCCCAGGTTCGCCAGCATCTTCGTGACCGCCGCGTTCATGGCCGGCGGTCCGCAAAGGTAGTACTCGATGTTTCCCGGCGTGGGGTGGTTCTTCAGATAATTGTCATGGAGGACGCGGTGGATCAATCCCGTGTCGCCTTTCCATTTGTCTTCGCGAGCCAAAGCAGATAGCGCCAATGTCCAGTCGAAGTTGTCGTGTTCACGCGCCAGGCTATCGAATTCATCCACGTAGAACGCGTCCGAGAGACTCCTCGCGCCGTACCAGAATGTCACCTTCCTCGTCGTCTTCAGGCGTCTGAGCTGATCCAATATGTGTGAACGCATGGGCGCCATCCCGGCTCCCCCGGCCACGAAGCACATCTCTGCATCGGTATCCCCGGCAAAGAAGTTTCCAAAAGGACCGCTGACGTCGACCTCGTCACCGGGTTTGAGGCTGAAGACATAGGACGATGCGATACCCGGACGGACGTGCAGGGCTTCGCGCGGTGGGGCGGCGATGCGCACGTTGAGCATGATGATTCCCTGCTCGCCGGGGTAGTTGGCCAGAGAATATGTGCGTGTAATCGTCCGGGCGCAGGTCGAGACATGGTGCAAGAGTTCGCGCCTGTCCCATTCGCCCCGATACTTCTCGTCGATGTCGAAGTCCCGATAACGGACGGTGTGGGGCGGGCACTCGACTTGAACATAACTGCCGGCACGGAACGCCGGCTCCTCGTTGTCAGGAAGATCGAGTACGATCTCCTTGATGAAAGTGGCCACGTTGCGGCTGGATCGCACCTTGCAACGCCACTTCTTTGCATTGAACACCTCGGGCGGTAGCTCGATCTCTATATCCTGCTCGACTTTGACCTGGCACGACAGGCGCATCCCCTCCCGAACAAGATCGCCGGTGATATGCGTCTGCTCGCCAGGCGTCCTTTCGCCGCCGCCACGCAACACCTTGACCCTGCAGAGGCCACAGAAACCATGCCCGCCGCAGGCAGAGGGAATGGAGATGTTTTGCGCACACAGCGCCTCAAACAGAGATCCACCCCCGGCCACGTCAAAACTGTAATGAGGATGACCGGCTATCTCGATTCTTGCTTTGTCGTTTTTCATCACCGAATCTTGAACCCGAGCCTATTGCTGATCGATTTTCTCAGCCGCCTGTTCGAAGACGGCCAGGTTTGCGCCGAGCGCTTTTGCGGGCAATGCATCGCGCAGGGCCTGCTCGATTATCTGTGCGCTCACCCCTTCGACGACACCCGTCGCCGCCAGCCGTCCCAGAAGGGCCACGTTCTGCATCCTCGGATCCTCGATGCCATCGAGTTGAACGCGCTCCACCTTGCCGCCCCTGGTCTTGACCTTCTCTTCCAGCGCGTCCGCCTCGGGGTAGCTCGTCTTCCCCATCCGGACGTGAATAGGCTGATAGATAGTATCGTAGTAAATCACTGTGCCGCTGTTTGCGAGCATGGCGTCGGCGGCCCGGAGGGCTTCGAGGCGCTCCAGAGCGATCACCAGATTGGCATTCCCATCCGGCACTCGTGGAGTCCTCGCCTCCACACCAATCCGCAGATGGGAGACGACGATCCCTCCGCGCTGAGCCAGCCCGTGGGTGTCACACCCCATGATCTTGTGACCGGCGTCGAGACACGCCCGGGACAGTACCTCCGCAAGCATGCCGATGCCCTGGCCCCCGACTCCGCACATGTAAATGTTGAACGAACTCATTTGCCACCTCCGGGCTTTGGGCGCCACAGTGCCTGCGCCGGACAGGTCTGCAGGCAAGAACCATCTCCTATGCAAAGCTCTTCGCTGACCGTCACCGAGCCGTCCTCGTTTTTCTGGAACGACGGGCAACCAAATTCGGCGACGCACTCGTAAATTCGCTCGCACTTCTCCTGGTCGACCCGCACGTTCGGCATCTTCAAGTCTGGCATATCCTTGCGCTGTTTACGCGTGAACTTGAGCATGCACGGGTGCCGCGCGATCACCATGGCGAACCCCTTGTGAGCGTTGGCATCCCGGATGTGCTGGGTGAGAGTTGCCTGTTTGTATGTGTCCGTTTCTCTGATGAATTTCACCCCGAGGGCCTCCAGCAACGGGACGAAGGGGATCTTGTCCCCGACCTCGCCGGACCCGAACCGGGGCTGGTGACCGGTCATGGCGGTGGTGCCGTTGTCCATGAGCACCAGCGTGATATTGTGATCGTGGTTGGCGGCGTTGACGATTCCCGGCAGCCCCGCGTGGATCAGGGTGGAGTCGCCGATAAAGGTGAGCACCTTTCTCGTGTCGTTTCCAATAGACAACCCCGAGGCGGTGGAGAGGCCGTGTCCCATGGAGAACAGCACCTCTCCCATGTTGTACGGAGGCATGAAGCCCAGGGAGTGGCAGCCGATGTCGGCCACGGTTATGGTGTCGTCCTCGAGGGCCTTGCGAATGGCGTGGAAGGCCGATCTGTGACCGCAGCCGGGGCACATCTGGGGAAGTCGTGGAGAGATCTCCTTCGAGGGGACAATCTCGGCGGGGGCATCAAAAATCGATGGCCAGACATCGGACAGGATCTTCATCGTCCTTCTGGGCCCCAACTCGCCCATGAAGTCCTCGCGGTCCTTCCGAGAGAGGATCTTGCAATCGACGCCGGCATCCCACGCGGCCGCCTTGATCTCGTTCTCCAGCACCGAATCCAGCTCCTCGAGAACCAG
Organism: Deltaproteobacteria bacterium; assembly: GCA_030595125.1. GTDB lineage: Bacteria > Myxococcota_A > Polyangia > JAAYKL01 > JAAYKL01 > JAUVAN01. The sequence continues at coordinate 30,945 of JAUVDV010000011.1, read as the reverse complement.
CACCTCGTCGCGGTCGGCCAGAAATTCGACGATCATCTTGCGAGGAAGGGGGTAGGTTATCCCGAGTTTGAGCAGATCCACGGATGCCCTGGTTTCTTCGAGATTCTCCAGCACCGACATTGCCACAAGCGCAGAGGAGATCACGCCGAGCCTCTTCCCGTCGACGGGTTTCGAACCGTTTGGCGCGAGCGCTTCGTTCAGCTTGCACTCGTTGCCCAGCTCCTCGAAGTCGGCCAGCTTGGCCAGAGCCTTTCGCTTGAGCGGGAAGACGGCGCTGACGATGGGAACATAAGGCCCGTTGGCAGCGTCGAACCCGGGGGTCCAGTCCGGGGCGCCGGTCTCGATGCCATTGAATTTCACGACTTCCCGCGCGTGACACACGTGGGTCGTCATGCGCAGAAAGATCGGGATCCTTCGCTCCTTCGAGAGCCTGACCGCCTCCCGGTACATGTCGTATGCCTCCTGGGGATTGGCCGGCTCCAGCATCGGGATGTACGACATTCTGGCAAACCATCGGTTGTCCTGCTCGTTCTGGGACGAGTTTGCTCCCGGGTCGTCACCGAGAATGATCACCATGCCGCCGATCAGCTCCATCAGCGCCAGCTGTATGAGGGAGTCAGACGCCACGTTCAACCCCACCGACTTGAAAAAGACGGTGGAGAGATGCCCGTTCAGCGAGGCTCCCGCCGCAACCTCCAGGGCCACCTTCTCGTTGGTGGAGTACTCGAAGTAGTAATCGCGCTTGTCCCTGTCGACCGAATCGAGGGCCGCCGCGATCTCCGGCGTCGGAGACCCGGGGAAGGTGGTGATCACCCTGGTCCCGGTGTCGATCATCGCCCTGGCAACCGCGTAGTTGCCCATAATCAGGTCAGACCACGACTCGCGCTTCACCAACATGTCTTTCAACTTGGCCATTTTTTCACTCTCTTTTCACCTAGAACGGAGCAAACCCATCACCCGACCAGTAATCCTCTTTGAGCGATTCCTGTTGGGTGAGCAGGGCGCGGTAGTGGCCCGCCTCCCAGTCGGCGAGCTCCGAATAGAACGTCTTGATATAAATAACCTCCGATTCGGCCGCCCTTTCCAGGTAATACTTCTGGGCGTCGAGCTCGAGCTGCGCGCCGACCGACAACGCGGTCATCTCGAAATGGGCATCCTTCAGGCGGGACCGGATTTGATCGGAAAAAATCGGATTCGGCCCCGAGAGATCCATTTGTGGTCCGAGCTTGAGGTTCTCGTCGGGCTTGCCGGTGTCGAGCACGGACTGATATTGCATTTGCAGAAATTTTGCATGGCCGAGTTCTTCTGCGGCCAGCTGCTCGAAGACCTCCCGTCCCATGGGATCCTGGCACGTCTTTGCAGCCATCAGGTAGAAATGCTGACCTTCCCGTTCGGCACGTATCGCCTTCAACAGGCCATCGGCCACCTTCTCTATCGCTTCGTTCGACATAGCGCACCCCTCCCACGTTCAGGCTTGTTTTTTTGACGGTTCCCCTTTACGCAATCAGTGTGCCACTGCCCTGTTACCGAAGTCTACTAATCATTTCAACGCGTTGTCGCGGCGAGTCGACTTCTACATCCGCTTATTGAGACATGGTCTGTCTCAAAATAACTGTCTCGTTATTCCAATATTTGGGGCATGATGACCAGTAATTCCAGGTAAATTCCGGGTACCCGTCCTGGCATGTTGTATGCAAACGCCTGACAGTGGTCAGGCAATCGGCTTCGCCTGAGAAGTCTTGAGGATTTTGAAATGAAGAAAAGCGATCTCGATACATCGCCTATCTCTATCTTTGAAGAAATTTTTCCGGGCGACACCAATCCGTACGGAACAGCTTTCGGCGGCAAGATCCTGGCCCTGGTCGACAGGGCAGCCGGCCTGGCAGCTGCGCGTTTTGCGCGCTGTAATTTCGTCACCGCCTCTCTGGATACGCTCGAGTTTCGAGCCGCTGTCAAGAAGGGCGAAATCGCCGAAGTGGTGGCGCAGGTGGTCTATGTCTCCACTCACACCTGCGGAGTGAAAGTGCAGGTCTTTGCCCTGGACAAGGCGCATTGGGATCGCCGCCCCTGCTGCGTCGGAACTGTGTTCATGGTGGCGATCGACGCCGACAGCAAACCCCAACGGGTACCGAGTTTCGAGCCGAGCACAGATGAAGAGAAAAAGGATTGGGAAGAAACACGGGCAATCCACCAAAGGATGTTGGAACACAGACAAGAGACAACGTGATGGCCAAAATGCTTTTTATCGCGATGTTGGTCCTGGTCACATTCCCGGCCAACAGCAGCGCTCAGGAGCAATCATATAGCGATCAGGTAGTTTTCGGCATCAAGGCACAGGCCGGCGCACGCTATGACGACGTGAGGATGTGCGTGGCAAGCCCTCCCGGAGCAAAGGGGGGGATGGCGTTGGAGATCTCGGTTTTTACCGAAATCGGAGTCACCGAACAAATCAGCGTCCTGGTAAATGTGCCGCTCATGAGACCGATTCTCTTTGCCGCGGCTTTCAAGATGTTGCAATTCGAACCGGAGGTCGTCCTGAACTTCAGGCATCCGCAAGGGGGAGACGTCGATATCATCGTGGGTCCGAGCCTCGGAATCGCCCTGCACTACGGACCGGATTACAAATCGGGACCCTCCGGCGAAGAGCGGGGACCGTCTTTCTGGGCTCTGGGGCCACGGATTGGAGGCTACTTTGGACTCGACTTCAAGCGCCCGGGTAAAACCTTCAATTTCCAGCTCGGCCTGAGCCCCTACGTGGCGCCCCTGTTTTCGGTCGACGATCCGGACAACCACCGCGGCCTTGTCGCGGGCGGAACCCTCGATGCTACGTTCCGTTTTGCAAAGTAAAAATGTTCGATGACCCATTTTTCCAAAAGGAGGTTTGACGTGAAAAAAACGATCATTATCGTCGCGTTGACGGCGCTGCCGGCGCTGTCGCTTGCGTTGACAAGTTGCGCCTCGGCCGGCGGAAGCACCGATCCTATCGAGGTGAACAAGACGGACGAGGGAAAGATCTCATTCTCAAAGACCGTCCATCCCATCTTGATGGATCACTGCATCCGCTGCCACGGCGAGGACGCGGACGGAGATCTGAGCATCCTCAACTACGAAGACGTGGTGAAGGGCGGCAAGACCGCCGGTTTCATCAGGCCCGGCGATCCTGAAGGCAGCAAGATTATCACCTCGGTGGAGAAGACGGCTGTGCCCAACATGCCGCCGAAGATATTCCCGGCCCTCACCGAGGATCGGATCCAGGCCCTCAAGCAATGGATCGAGGAAGGCGCAGAAAACAATTGACTCCCCGATGAATGCCTACCATTAAGATGGACATTAATGTAGAGATAAATAGAGAGGTACCTGATGGGGCAAATTGCTGGCAGTATTACCGATCTCGTGGGCCGGACACCCATCTTGCGTTTGAACCGCGTGACGGGCGAGCTCAATGCAGACGTTCTTGTAAAAGTCGAGTCGTTCAACCCGTGTTCCAGCGTCAAGGACAGAATCGGCCTGGCCATGATCGAGGCAGCCGAACGCGACGGGCTCATCAAAGAAGACACCGTGATCGTGGAACCGACCAGCGGCAACACGGGAATCGCCCTCGCATTCATCTGCGCGGCTCGGGGATACCGGCTCGTATTGACCATGCCTGACACGATGAGCATCGAACGCCGCAAGCTCCTTGTGGCATTCGGCGCAAAGATCGCGCTCACACCGGGCGCGCAGGGCATGAAGGGGGCGATCGACAAGGCAACGGAACTCGTCGAGGCGAACGACTCTTACATAATGCTGCAGCAGTTTTCGAACCCGGCCAATCCCGAGGTCCATCGTCGAACCACCGCGCAGGAGATCTGGGCAGACACCGACGGCAATGTGGACATCCTGGTCGCCGGGGTGGGAACCGGAGGAACGATCACCGGGGTGGCCGAGGCGCTCAAGGATCGCAAGCCCGGCTTCCAGGCGGTCGCGGTAGAGCCGGTCGAATCGGCGGTGCTGTCCGGCGGGCAGCCCGGTCCCCACAAGATCCAGGGCATCGGCGCGGGATTTGTGCCCGAGGTACTGAACGCGGACATCCTGGACGAGATCATCAAGGTGCGGCATGAGGACGCCGGCAAGATGGCCCGTCGACTCGCCAGGGAAGAGGGCATCCTCGCCGGTATCTCGTCAGGAGCAAATGTCTGGGCCGCGCTCGAACTCGCGAAGCGACCGGAAAACGAGGAAAAGATGATCGTCGCGATCGTGCCGGACACGGGCGAGCGCTATCTTTCAACATGGCTTTTCGAGGACGGTGATGAGTGAAATAGATCTGAAAGAAGTTGTCGACGAGCTTTGCAGCCAGTGCAACGGTGAGTCCCGATGGCTATTGCGGGGGAACCGAAGAGCAGACCTGCCGTCGAGGAACGTGCTCATCGACATGGTAGAAGATCTCCGTTCGGTCCTCTTTCCCGGGTACTTCGGCACATCCGAGCTGAGCGCGCAGAGCCTGCAGTTCCATCTCGGGTCGACCCTCGACCGGGTGCTTCGGACTCTGCAGGAACAGATCCGGCGAGGTCTGTGCTTTGTCTGCCCGCAGGACACAACGTACCGCTGCGCCGAATGCGAAGACGAGTCCATGAGCATCACGCATACGTTCCTCTCCCGCTTGCCGCGCATCCGCGCGCTCCTTTCCACTGACGTCGCGGCAGCCTACGAGGGCGATCCGGCAGCCACAAGCGCCGGTGAGGCGATCTTCTGTTATCCGGGTATCCAGGCGATTACAAACTACCGGCTGGCCCACGAGCTGTATCTCCTGGAGGTGCCGCTCATCCCGCGAATCATCACCGAGCACGCCCACAGCATCACCGGAATCGACATCCATCCGGGGGCCACCATCGGTGAGAAGTTTTTCATCGATCACGGCACCGGAGTGGTCATCGGCGAGACCTGCGAGATCGGCGACCGCGTGCGTATCTACCAAGGCGTCACGCTGGGCGCCAAGAGCCTGCCCCTCGACGAGAACGGCAACCCGATAAAGGGGATCCAGCGCCATCCTGTCGTGGAAGACGATGCCGTCATTTATTCGGGCGCAACGATTCTCGGAAGGGTGACCATCGGGCGTGGATCGGTAATCGGGGGTAATGTATGGTTAACTCGAAGTGTGTCCCCTGAAAGTCGCATTACCCAGGCCCAGGTCCGGCAAGATCGATTCGAGCGTGGAGGCGGAATATAGTTGGGCAAGATACTTTCTTTTCTGAAGACAAAGACATTCAGGCTGCTCGCCGCAGGAGCGCTTGTCGGCGCGCTGGGGATTTTGGCCGTTGGTCAGACGATAGTCATCACGTCGACCACGGAGTTCTGCACCTCCTGTCATGAGATGCAGCTCGTCGCCGAGCAGGGTTGGATGAAGTCCCCACACTATCAAAACGAGCACGGCATTGTGGCGAAGTGCTCGGACTGCCACATCGAACCCGACATTCTTCCCATGATTCGCACCAAGACCCGTGACGGCGTTACAGACATCTGGGCCCACCTGTTCGGGGAGGCGGATCCGTATGAGATGGATTGGGAAGGGTTAAAGGAGAGCGCCCGCAAGCACTCTCACGACAGCGCGTGCAGAAGATGCCACGACAACCTCACTCCGGGTGGCGGGTCGATCAAAATGATTATCGCCCACCGGGCGTACCAGCGCATGGATGGAAAAAGGAAGTGTGTGGACTGCCACAAGGACGAATTCCACGGCGAGTTCCATCGTTATCTGTTTGACAAAAGAGGGGTGGCCGCTACCCGGGAGATGAAAAATGAAAAGTAAACTGTTCCTCATGACTCTGGCCGGATTCGTCGCTGCCTCGGTAGTCGTCGGGCTGCTTATCGCGGTTGAAAAGGAAGTGCAAAAACCAACCAAAGCGACCGGCGGATCAGCACTCGGAGCAGCGCCTCAACTCGCAAAGGAGATCAAGGTGGTGCGCGGCCTTACCGACCTGGAGCGCGAGTGCATCGCTTGCCACGCCAAGGAGGAACAGGGCAAGGTGCGTGACTGGTCTCACTCCTTGCACGCCCGGTCCAACGTCACTTGCCTCGACTGCCACAAGGCCCTGATTACGGACAAGGATGCCGTCGACTGCCCGGGAACCGAGAAGTACGACGATGTAAAAATCACTTCCATTGTCACTCCGGAAGACTGCGCGAGGTGCCATCCTCAAGAGGCCGAACAATTCAAAAAATCGAAACATGCTCGCACGTGGCATATCACGGCAGACAAGATACAGGACCCCTGGCTCAAGGGCATGACAAACGACGTGGAACGGGCCGTGGGCTGCTACGCGTGCCACGGCTCGGACATCTCGGACGGCAAGTTGACTGATCTCAACTGGCCCAACGAGGGTTGCGGACGCAAGAACCCGGACGGTTCGCTCGGCACGTGCACTACTTGTCACACCACGCACCGCTTCTCCATCGCCGAGGCGCGCAAGCCCGAGACTTGCGGTCAATGCCACATGGGACCGGATCATCCGCAGAACGAGATTTACTTTGAGTCCAAGCACGGCAAGCGTTACCTGGCCGAAAACAGCGAGTGGAAGTTCGATGTGGCGCCGGATATCTGGGAGCCGGGATCGGATTTCACCGCGCCGACATGCGCAGTTTGTCATATGTCCGGCATTGGCCCGCTCGCCACATCACATGAGCTTTCCGTCCGGCTCAAGTGGGAGAGCCAGGCTCCCCTGACGGTTCTGAACAAGGACAGGGACGGCGACAAGGAAAGAGAAAACATGGTCACTGTCTGCCGCCAGTGCCACTCACGCCGCTGGTCCGAAAACTATCTGGCGCGTTATGACAAGGCTATCGAGAACTACAACGAAAACTACTTCAAGCCGGTCAAGACACGCATGGATGAGCTTTACAAAAAGGACATGCTGACCAAGTGGCCGGTCTTCGACGAGGAGATCGAGTGGGTATACTATGAGTACTGGCACCACGAAGGACGGCGGGCGCGCATGGGCTCGGCCATGATGGGTCCGGATTACGCCTGGTGGCACGGGTTCTACGAACTCAAGAAAACTTACCAGCACTTCATCAGACTGGCGGAAGAGGTCGAGAAAAATGGCCACGGATCACCGGTCTACGTTCCGGGGTCAGGGGGGAAGAACCTCACCAGCGCCAAGATCAAGCCGCTGCCCGAAGCGTGGGATGACGTGAAACACCTCAAAGGCCGGCCATAGTTCCTTGAGGACATAGCATAAACTCAGATGTCGATCTGCGCGGCGGTGAGAACGTTGCGGTCGGGATCAAAGAACTTGAACATGCGCAGGCCCTGTCCCTCGTCCACGTGCTCCTCAACATCACCCTTGATATGTACACTTTTGGACTCGAGATATTTCTTGAACTCCATCAGATCCAACACGCGCAGCGTGATGAAGTTATTCTTCGGCAATGCGCTGTCAACCGCCCACCGGTTGATTGCGATAAACGAATCTTTGACACCTGGGATTTTGAACTCGGCCCAGCCATCGTTCTCGTACACTTTGCCAAAACCCAATGTGTCCCCGTAAAAGCGCAGTGCGCGGTCCCAATCTTTCACCCACAGAAACGAAATTGCATGGTCGTATTTTGGTTTCATCGCAGCGTCCTTTCTTTGGCGTTCACTGTTAAGCCGGAACCCTCGACTGATTTGATACAATTTCTCCCGCGTGCCTTTTCTCAATCTCGGCAGATAACGCGTCCAGTGCGCGACGCGTTTCCTCGTTGGGCGCCCCCTTGCACAGTACGGGGTTCAGAACTTCTACCTTCAGTTTCGGGATCATCCCGGCGAGGGTCTCCACGGATTTACCACCCCATCCGTAGGAACCGACAACCGACAGGAACTTCGCCTTGGCTCGCAGCGCGTTGGCGAGGAGCGCGGCATAAGCCGCGGTCGGATGGGGACCGCCAAGCACGGTAGGTGTGCCTATCACGATCGTGGCGGCGTCGACGAGCGCCATTGCCAGCTTGCCGATATCGGTCGTTGTTAAATCGAACTGCTGTACCGCCACACCCCGCTCCATCAGTGAGCTTGCGAGGTATTCAACCATCTTTCGCGTGCTGCCGTGCATGGACACGTATGGAACGACAACGAGATTTTTTACCCGGTCGCTCGCCCATTTATCGTAGGCATCGACGATGAATTTGGGTCGTTGATAAATCGGCCCGTGGCTTGGTGCGATCATCGAGATGTCATAGGTGGAGAGCTTCTCGAGATTCTTTCGGATCTGTGCGCGGAAAGGCAGCATAATTTCGGCGAAGTACCGCTTTGCTGCTTCGTACACGCGGCCTTCGTCCGTAGCATAGAGGTCACTGCCGGCAATGTGAGAGCCGAAGAAGTCGCAACTGAAGAGAATTGCATTCTCCTCGAGGTAGGTGACCATGGTCTCCGGCCAGTGCACCCACGGCGTGTAGATAAACTGGAGGTTTTTATCTCCAAGAGACAGCCGCTCACCGTCTTCCACAACCCTCATCCTGTCCTCGGAAATGGCCAGCGACTCGATGAGTATTGCTTTTGCCGGCTTCGAACAGAGTAGCTTTGCGTCAGGGTACTTCGCAAGGACCGCTGGTATCGCCCCGGAGTGGTCCGCTTCGGCGTGATTGGAAATGACGTAATCTATCCTGAGAACATCTTCCAATTGCCCCATCAGTGTGTCGGTCATGGGAGGATCGACCGTGTCTATTAGTGCGGTCTTCTCGCTTCCCTCGATGAGGTAGGCGTTGTAACTCGTGCCGTCGGGCAATGGGATCAGGGAGTCGAACAGACGGCGATCCCAATCAATAGCGCCCAACCAGTTAACTCCGTTTGTTATCTCCCTCGTTTTCATCTTTACCTCCCTTTTCCCAGTTCAGCAGCCTCTGCTCGCCTTCGAGCTTGCGAATTTCGGTGATATCTTGTCCTGCCTCGAGGCAGCCGCGGTAGGTGCCATCGGCGTCTCTCAGCGCAAAGTACCTGATGTGCAGAAATTTTCCGTGAAGCTGAATCCAGAACTCGGCAGTGTTCTCTTTTCCCGCCTTGAACTCGTCCAAAATGCGTTCAACGATATGTACGCTCCCCGGCGGGTGGCAGTTTTGCACCTTGCGGCCGATAACCGCAGGGCTGCGTGGAAAGTGGCGCTCGCCCCCCGAGTAGTAACAAACCTCGTCGTTCTCATCGACAAAAGAGATGTCCAGTGGAAGGTGAGTCAGCATCAGGTTGATCTGCTCCGGTGAAAGCGACCCTGTATCGAGAGAGAGTAGCGACCCGGCGCCGGCGGGAAGAGCTACCTCACCGGCCTCATCGGATGTCTCGGGCCAGTCGCTCCCCGGCTGCGCAAATGCATATCCAAGCTCGTCCTCACCACGCCTTACTTCCTGCCAATCCTCTTCGGTCAACGTTTCAAAGGATAGCGGGAAGAGCACCTTCTCCTCCTTGTAGATCATCTCGGCCGCAGTGCGCGATAGCTCGGCAGCAGCCTGGGGGAGCGCCTGCGCATCTCTCTTGTCCAGGACTTGACGCACTTTCTTGAGAGAGCCTCGTATCTCGTCGTGAATCCCCCACATCACTTTTGGCGGCGCCGTTACCCCATGTTTCTCGAGAAGTGGAAAGAGCTGGTTTTCTTTTCGCGTATAGTGGTTATCGATGCCTCCAAGCGCTTCTATCGTGCGACCGATTTCGTCCATTACGCCTTCGTCGCTTTCAATTTTTCGCGCGTGCTTGTTCAGCTCGTCCAATAGCGTCTCAATGCGCCGGTTATCCTCCATGTAGGTATGCACCGGGTGGCCCGAAGGCATCTTCAGATCGTCGTGCTCATCGAGCATCTGGCTGAACGCTCCCACGTGAACATCGCAGAGCCGCTGAACCTCCTCTACCGCCAGGCCTTCGCGGATCAACTGCTCCTCCATCTGCGCGATCTCGGAGGTGTTGACGTTCCCTACCGCAAGGGCGAACTTCTCCTTTGCTTCACCGAGGTCGCCGCCGTCATGGAGATCTTTGATGACCTGCTTGAGCAAGGCCATGCGCTCAGTCTTGCTGAACTGGTCATCCAGATCGAGATCGCCGACAGCCACCGTCTCTCCTGTCTTGCGCTCGATTTCCCTTGAAATATCGTCCAGGAACGTGGGCAGATCGACCTCCCCAATCGAGGCTACCAACTTCAGGTTGGCCACTCGCCCGACTATGGCCCGCATCGCCCTTTTCCCCAGCAGCTTGAACTTCGGATTGTACTGTACGAGAAAATCCTCAAGGAACGGATGCGCCTTGAGAAGGTCGTTTATTTTTGTTTTTGCCGAGATCTCCATCGTCTTTTACCAGTTCTCTCCCAGAACCTCGAAGTGAGCCTGGGGATGCACACAAGCCGGACAGGTTTCGGGCGCCTCGGTTCCCTCGTGCAGGTAACCACAGTTGCGACAAATCCAGAACACCTTGCCGTCTCGCTTGAAGACCCGACCCGCCTCGATATTCTGCGCGAGATCTTTGTACTGTTTTTCGTGCTGTTTTTCGGCCACGGCGATCGCTTCGAATACTGCTGCTATAACGTCGAGGCCCTCCTCCCGGGCCACCTTGGCAAATCCGGGATACATCTCGGTGTGCTCAAAGTTTTCGCCAGCCGCCGATTCCATCAGGTTCTCGTATGTGGTGCCGATGACCCCGGCCGGAAAGCCGGCGGTGATCTCCAACTCGCCGCCCTCGAGGAATTTGAAGAGCCGCTTGGCGTGCTCCTTCTCCTGGTCTGCCGTCTCTGTAAAAATTGCCGCGATCTGCACGTAGCCGTCCTTTTTGGCCTTGCTGGCAAAGAACGTGTAGCGGTTGCGCGCCTGGGACTCGCCCGCAAATGCGGTGAGCAGGTTTTTCTCTGTCTGGGTACCTTTTACACTTGGCATATTTCCACTCCTTCTTCGGCTGTCTTGTTGAGCTATTGATTTCCCCTAGGAGAGCGCCGCAGCGAGCTTCTCGCTAAGTATGGTGACGTGCTGCCGCTCTTCGCGGATGATGTCCTCGACTTTTTTCCTGCCGAGATCATTCGACATTGCATCCTTGATGCCCTGATAGAACGCAATCGATTCGAGCTCCATCTTTATCGCCTTGGTCAGAATCACCTCGATAGTAACGCTGTCGTCGAGATCAAAGGCGGAGTTCACGTCCCTTGGAAAGACGTTACCGCTCGCAAAGGCTCTCAAGTAGAGCGCGGCTTCGCCCTCGGGATCACCGATCAACAGGGACAGGATATCCGGATCCGCCCGCATGTTCTCGAATCCGATTTCATGGCCGTCCTCCATGACAGCGAGATCTTCGAGCATCTTTTTTTCGGCCGGGTCTTTCACGATCTCTGCCGCCCGGCGGTAGAACGCAGCGCCGATCTTCTCGATCTGAACAGCGATCTCCAGGACTTCTTCGGCATTGAATACGGCGCTCATTGGTCGCCGCTCTTCCAGAGCCCGTGCAGATTGCAGTACGAACGAACGGCCACTTCCGATGCGTCGATGAGGAATGATGCCTCCGGCACGCTACCCGGCTCGAGAAACTCGCGATAGGCTTTGCCGCCAGCGATGATCTCGATCCACTCGATGTAGTGTTCATCTCCCATGGGATGAGCCACGTCACCCACCTTGACCTTGTACCCACCTTCTATCTTCTCGACTACGGGCACGTGCTTCTCCACGGCCGCGTCCACGGAATTCTCCTCGTAGAGTTTCATGGGCTGACCGCAGCACACGAGACTCCCGCCGCCTTCATGAATCGCCTCAACGATGTTTCCGCACAATTCACACTTGAATACTTGCAATCTTTTGATAGCCATCTCATCCCTCCTTGATTTATTCCCCGGTTTTTCTGGTGAGCAGCCTGAGAGTATTATTTCCTTGTTTTTTTTACAATTCGTCTATGCGTCCCATTTGCTCGCCGTCTTGTGTTTCTCGCACTCCGTTTCAACGAGCTTCCTCAATCGATAGGCCGAATCCCTCAGTATTCCGTAGATGATCCCGCAGGAATCGTCGTTTCGATCCCGATCTCCCTCGTCGGCGAGGGCCAGCATTTCCCGGGTCAATCGGATTGTTCTCAGGAGGTTTTCGTTAAAAGGTTCAGTCACTGTCTCATCGCCTTTCGCGCCCTGTTCATCATCGGTCAGGAGGATGCATTGCGAACGGCGTGCCATATTTTTTAATGCTCGGTTTGGCAAAGCCCGGGCGAAGATCCGGAAAAGCTTGCCCGGAATCGGGGACACCTGTCTCGCAAAACTGTCTCAGTCAGGTGTCTCACTTGTGGGCTAGTGTCCGGAATTCTCTTTTCGCTGATCGAGAAAACGATAGAGCGTGGCTCGCCCGACCCCGAGCAGCTTCGCCGCCTTCAGCTTGTTCCCGGCAGTTTGTGCCAGGGCGTGCTCGACCGACTCGAGGTTCAACTTGTTACGACCTTTTCGTGCCCCACGCTCAGCAACTCCGAGTGCGGGCTCCGGTGGAAGGCTCGAATGGCTTCGATAGGTCGGCTCGGACCCGGTGGAACCGAAATCGACGGGATCTCGAATTTCCAGCGGCAGGTGATCGGCCGTGATCCTGTCGTCCGGGCAGCGGACCGAGGCGAACTGAAGTGAGTTTATGAGCTCGCGTACATTGCCGGGCCAGTTGTAGGATATCAACAATCGCATTGCCTGGTCGTCGATGCGATAGTTCTCCTTGCCGTTCTGCGCGCACACCTTTTTCATCACCCCGTCAACTATCAACGGGATATCCTTTTTCCTCTCTCGAAGGGGAGGCAACTCCAGGGGAACAACACACAGCCTGTAGTACAGGTCTTCCCTGAATCCGCCCTCCTTCACCATCTTTCGCAAATTCCTGTTCGTGGCGGACACCACCCGGACATCGACATTGATTGACTTCTCGCCACCGACCGGTTCGATTGTCTTTTCCTGGAGCACACGCAACAATTTGGCCTGCGTGTTCAGGGGCAGATCTCCTATCTCGTCGAGGAAAATGGTGCCGCCGTCGGCAAGGGTGAAGCGCCCCTTCTTGTCGCGAATGGCGCCGGTGAACGCCCCCCTCACATGGCCGAAGAGTTCACTCTCCAGAATGTTGTCGGGCAGCGCACCGCAATTCACCGGAACGAACGGACCGGCTTTCCTGCGGCTCTCCCGGTGTATCGCTCCGGCGACCAGCTCCTTGCCGGTGCCGCTCTCCCCGGTAATCAACACTGAATAGTCGGAGGGGCCGACGGCACGTATGGTTTCGAAGATCTCACCCATCACGCCGGAGGTGCCGATCATTCCATGAAACTCCCTGTGCTTGTCGATCTGCCATCTGAGGTTGCTCACCTCTGTGAGATCCTTGACGATGGCGATCACGCCCTCTTTTCCCGCGTTGATCGAAGTCCGCGTGGACGAGACCCTTATCCGCTTCACCTCACCGTCCGGCCTCGTGAAGGTCACCTCGTGTGCGCGCTTTACGTTGTGGGGCTCCTTCCCGTCCTTGAACGCGCACCCGGCGCCGCACAGGCCGTTTGGCGCGAACACATCGTGGCAATCCCTTCCGAGAATCTCACCTCGGGAACATCCCGTGATCTTCTCCGTCGCAGTGTTGACCAGAAGTATTTTCCGACTCTCGTCATGAACGACGATCCCTTCCTCCAGCAAGTCCAGCATCGCCTCGACCAGGCCGTGTTCCAGCAGAGACGGCAACAGTCGCCTCGTGGTTCCCGACCAGTTCGCCTGTCCAAAGAAGCCGAACTCGTCTTTCTTGATCGTCGACATACACGTCCCCTTGTGAAGCGACAGAGTGTATCACAAGGATTCCAAGATGTTGACGGCGATGTATAAACGATCAAACAAGGGGTGTAATGAACGACGACAACAAACCAACTGATCTCGGCACCGACACCACCGGCAGAACCATGCCCCGCTGCCCGGACTTCGCGCGGGCGGTGAGAGAGGCCGATGTGGACGAGTCCCTGTTCGCCCAGATAGTCGAGTGCTTCGCAGGCAGGCTCACCCGATTCGCCAAATACTACTGCAAGGACGACAGCCTGGGGTCGGACGCCTTCCAGGAGGCGATGCTCGCCACACTGAGCGGCCTCGATGGATACCGGGGCGACTCCCCCGTCGAGGCGTGGCTGCGGCGAATCGTGATGACATCGTGCTCGCGCTTGAGGAGAGGCAAGAAGAACGACCCATCGACAAACGTTTCCATGGACGAGCAGGACGGCGGCATGGCCTTCGCCGACTCCAGTCCGGACCAGGAGATCAGGCTCATCATGGCCCAGAGACTGACCATTGTGAACAATGAAATCGAGGCCCTGGACGAGCCCAACCGCAGCCTGCTGAAGGCCCACGATATCGAGGAAATCTCCATCGCCGATCTCGCCGAGAAGTTCGACATGACCTCGGAGGCGGTCAAGTCACGCCTCAAGAGATCCCGTGCGATCGTTCGCGATCGTCTCATCGCGCTCACCTGAAGCAGCTGTCGACACCGTAATTTTCCACTACTCACTTATTGTTGCGAAAAATGTGATTTGAATATATGAAGGATAACTCGTTGACATCAGCGAGATTGATTTTTGGGGTAAACGCCCAAGTTGGGCGAGACCAATAGTCGGCAAATGGCCGGCGATTAATTGACGGACGTAATGAAACACGTCCACGGAGAAAAGAGAGAGAAATGAAGAAGCTATTCGTAGGAAACCTGTCCTGGAACACCGCCGATGCCGAGCTGTCCGATGCGTTCAGTCGTTTTGGAGAGATCACCGAAGCAAAGGTCATCACTGATCGAAACACGGGACGCTCCCGAGGTTTCGGTTTCATTACATTCGAAGATACGGAAGCCGCCGACAAGGCGATTTCCGAGATGAACGGAACCAGCCTCGACGGTCGTGAAATCACCGTCAACGAAGCGCAAGACAAGAGGCGCGACGACAATCGCGGCGGCGGCGGCGGCGGTCGCTGGTAGATTCCCCCCTTCAGCAGTAAACTTCACACAACACAATTCATCCAGGGCCGCTCCGGTCTTTGCACCAATTTGTCTGCAGGACGGGATGGGGTTTGGGAACGAGGAACACCATGACAGCAATCAAAGTGGTTTCGGCCTATGATCGTTCACCCATCAAGACAATCGATCGCATAAGTGAATCCACCGCGTTCGAGATCCTGGAGGCTTGTCACTCACTTCACCGGGATCGGTCCCGGTGGCTGGCCGCCCATGAGCGTATCGCCATCCTCGAGCGCGCGGCGGCGATCATGGAATCCCGGTCCGGCGATCTCGCGCGGCAGGCCGCAATGGAGGGAGGGAAACCTCTCGTGGATTCGATCGTGGAGATCAATCGCGCAATCGAGGGCGTCAAGGTAGCCGTCAAGGAGATCTGGAAGCTCGGCGGGCATGAGATCCCCATGGGTGTCACGTCGACTTCAGTCAACCGGACGGCCAATACTTATCGGGATCCTCGGGGTGTCGTGTTCGCCATCAGCGCGTTCAACCATCCGTTCAACCTCATTATTCACCAGGTGGTGACCGCGGTCGCTGCCGGTTGCCCGGTGATGGTCAAGCCCGCTTCGACGACGCCGATGTCGTGTCAAAGCGTCGTAAATATTCTGCACGAGGCGGGTCTGCCACCAGAGTGGTGCTCGATGATGCTCTGCGAAAACCGGGTGGCCGAGAAGATCGTTTCCGATCCCAGGATCTCTTTTCTGACCTTCATCGGTTCGGGAAAAGTGGGCTGGCACCTGCGATCCAGGCTGGCGCCGGGCGCATCGTGCTCCCTGGAGCACGGCGGGGTGGCGCCGGTCATCGTGGAGCGAACCGCAGACATCGACGACGCTATTCCCCTGCTGGTGAAGGGCGGTTTCTACCACGCGGGACAGGTCTGCGTCTCCGTGCAGCGGATATTCGTTGATGAGAGCATCGCCGATGAGTTCAACGCCAAATTTGTCGAGCAGGCCGGCAAGCTGAAGGTGGGGGACCCCCTGGACGAATCGACCGAAGTGGGACCGCTGATAGTGCCCCAGGAGGTGGACCGGGTACACGAGTGGGTAGAAGAAGCCGTAGCGCGAGGCGGCAAGCTTTTGTGCGGGGGCAAGAAGATCTCACAAACTTGCTACGAGCCCACGGTGGTACTTGATCCTCCGGACGACGTGCGGCTGTCCAGGGAGGAGGTCTTCGGCCCGGTGGTCGCCATCTATCGCTACTCGGATCGGGACGACGCCATCCGCAGGGCAAACGATCCGGACGTGTTCTTTCAGGCATCGGTCTTCACTCGCGATCTGGAGTTCGCCCTCGACGCCTCCCGCAGGCTGGACGGGATGACGGTCATGGTCAACGACCACACGGCTTTCCGGGTGGATTGGATGCCCTTCGGAGGACACCGTCAATCGGGTCTGGGGCTCGGCGGCATCGGCCACTCCATGCGGGACATGACCCTGGAGAGGATGGTCGTTTTCAGGTCGCCCGTATTGTGAGACGATGGTTTTTGATATGAATGCCTCGCTGAAAATCACGGAACAATAAATGGCGAAATCGCAGGATTCAAAACACAAGCAGAAAGAGAATGAGGCGCGGCTCCTGGAAAGCCAGGCGAGGTTGAGCGAGGCCCAGCGTATCGCCCATATCGGCAACTGGGAAATGGATCTCAACACGAAGGAGATGTACTGGTCGGATGAAGCCTATCGCATCTTCGATCTGGAACCACAGCAGCAACAGATCTTCTACAAGATGTTCCTCGACACTATCCATCCGGAAGACCGGGATTTCGTGGATCAGACCCTGGCGGGCTCGGCCATGGCAAGAAAGCCATTTGATTTCATGCATCGCCTCGAGACTACAGGCGGAAAAACCAGGCACGTCAGCCTGCAGGGCGAGCATTTGTTAGACGAATCCGACAAACCCATCCGCACCATCGGAACTATTCAGGATATCACCAAACAAGTCATGGTCCGGCAGGTTCTGGAGAAGAGCGAACGACGATATCGTCTGCTTGCCGAGAACTCCTCGGACGTAATTTGGACAATGGATCTGGAGGGCAACTACACATATGTGAGCCCTTCTATAGAAAGATTGAGCGGATATAATCCTCAAGAAATCATGAACCACCCGATGGGCGCATCCCTGACACCGGAGTCGTTGGAAACCGCCAAAAAAGTACTGGCGGATTTCATCCAGGCATACCGGCAAGGTGAATCTTTCGATCTGCCGGACAGGTACGAGCTCGAGCAGATTTGCAAGGACGGCACTGTCATCTGGGTAGAGATCTCCATCGACCCCATAACCGACGGGCAGAAAAACCTGCAGGGCATTCTGGGTGTTTCCCGCGACATCACCAGGCGCGTGCAGCTGGGAGAGCAGCTCCGCCAATCGCAGAGATTGGAGGCTGTGGGGAGGCTGGCCGGTGGTGTTGCCCACGACTTCAACAACCTCCTGATGGTTGTTCAGTCGAGTGTAGGCTTTGCGCTGGAGGCTGTGCCTGAAAAGAGCGAACTGCGGGACGATCTGCTGGACATACAGACGGCGGGCAAACGAGCCAAAAATCTCACTCGACAGCTGCTGGCGTTCAGCCGACGCCAGCTTCTCCAGCCCAAGGTACTCGACCTCAACACGCTCGTGGGGAGCATGAACAAGATGCTGAGCTTGATCGGCGAGGATATCGATCTCGAGATCATACCGGGGCGGAATATCGGAAAAGTCCGGGTCGATCCGGGACAGATCGAGCAGGTAATAATGAACCTGGCGGTCAACGCGCGGGACGCCATGCCCACCGGCGGCTGTCTCACCATCGAAACCTCTGACGTTGAGATCTATGAGTCGTCCGCAGAAAAGAACGTGGACCTGGAGCCCGGGCATTACGTGATGATCGCGGTTTCGGACAACGGCACGGGAATGGACCCCGAGACGTGCTCCCGAGTGTTCGATCCATTCTTCACCACGAAGGAAGTGGGCAAGGGCACGGGCCTCGGGCTGTCAACGACCCACGGTATCCTCAAGCAGAGCGGCGGGGACATCAGTGTCGATAGCAGGCTCGGCAAGGGCACCACTTTCACCATCTACCTGCCCAGACTGAAACCCGACACCATCGCAACCAAGCCGTCGAAGTTGCCGAGCGAGCCCCCTGCCGGCGGCGAAGAGGTCATCCTGGTGGTGGAGGATGATGAGGCGGTACGGAATCTCACTGTCCGGATCCTGGAGAGACAAGGTGGTTATTCGGTGCTGCAGGCGGACGGTCTGGCGCAAGCCCTCAAGGTTTCGGACCAATCGGAAGAGCGCATTGACCTGCTGCTGACCGACGTGGTGATGCCGGGCGCCAGTGGGCGGGAGGTAGCGGAGATCCTCAGTGATATCCACAGTGGATTGAAGGTTCTGTTCATGTCCGGCTATAACGATGACGATATCCTGCGCCACGGGTTATCAGCGGAGAAGATCGCCTTCATCCAGAAGCCCTTCAACTCCAACTCCCTGTGCAGTGTCGTTCGCGAGATTCTCGACGCGCAGGATGACGTGGATGAGGTCTAGTATAATGGGATCGTCCCAATAAACGGAGGTGGGTTTGAAATGATCGACATCAAGAATCTTTCCCTGGTTCTGGTGCTGGCCGTGGCAGTCGCAAGTTGTTCGGACGACTCGTCGGGCAGTGACGACGGTGGGACCGACACGGATACCGGGCCGGTCGAGTGCAACCTGGGAGAGTACAGCGGCGATTTTGAGATCACCGAACAACCGGATCTTGCAACCCTCGCGGGATACACGTCGATCTCCGGAGACCTTGGAATCAACTGCTCCTTGTGCACCGACTTGAGCGAGTTGAATTGCCTCGCCTCGGTGGGTGAGCACCTGTCCATCGACAACAACGACGCCCTTACCAGCCTGGACGGCCTGAACGCACTCACTTCGGTGGGTGAGGACTTGTTGATCGAACGCAACGACGCCATCACCAGCCTGGACGGCCTGAGCGCACTCACTTTGGTGGATGGGGACTTGTTGATCGAAAATAACGACGCCATCACCAGCCTGGACGGCCTGAACGCACTCATTTCGGTGGATGGAAATTTGCGAATCTGGCGCAACTCCGCCCTGACGAACCTGAACGGCCTGAACGCACTCGACTCGGTGGGCGGGACCCTGAACATCTACAACAACAACGCCCTCATCGACATGGGCGGGTTGAGCGCGCTCACCTCGACCGGTGTGCACCTGGTTATCGAAAACAACCACGCCCTCCCCAACCTGAACGGCCTGGGCGCCCTCACCTCGGTGGGCGAGTACTTGCAAATACTGGAGAATGCCACCCTGGCGAGTCTGAATGGACTGAGCGCCCTGACTTCGGTGGGTGGGGAACTAAAAATCCACGAAAACGCCGCCCTGGAAAACCTGGACGGCCTGAGCACGCTCACCTCGGTGGGTGATTTGATACTCTACTGTAACGAAGCCCTGACAAACCTGAACGGCCTGAGTGGAGTCACCTCGGTGGAGTGGGGCTTGTGGATTGAAGGCAACACCTCTCTGACCAGCCTGGCCGGCCTGAACGGTGTCACCGGCTCGGTGGATGGAGACTTGTGGATCATTGCCAACACCGCCCTGACCGATCTGGACGGGCCGAGTGGGCTCACTTCGGTGGGTGGGGACTTGTGGATCGCAAACAACGATGATCTTTTAAACGTTGATGGCCTGAGCGGGATCGCAGGCCCGGTGGGCGAGGACCTCGCACTCGGCAATAACGAATCCCTCGTAAACTTGGATGGCCTGAGCGGGATCACCTCGGCGGGGGATGACTTGTGGATCCGTGACAACCCCGCCCTCGCCAACCTGGACGGCCTGAGCGCGCTCACCTCGGTGGGGGATGAGTTTTCGATCTACGAAAACGACATTCTTCCCGACTGCGAGGTGTGTGAGGTACTGGACCAGATCACCAGCGGACCCGTTTCGATAGATGTACACAGCAACCTCGACGACTTGTGCACGCCCGTCCCGGATAGCTGTCCGTAAAAAAATGGTCCATTATGCAATGGTAATGTCACTGGTATAATTGTGCAGTAAGTTATCAATTTAAGGAGAGAATCATGAAGGCCATTAATTCGATCGTATGGATGGCACTGTTCCTTGCCATCGGGCTTGTCGCCTCCGGCTGCTCCGATTCGCCACCGTTCCTTCCCGACAGCGGCGCCGATACGGACGCAGACTCCGATTCGGATTCCGATTCTGATTCTGATTCCGATTCGGATACAGACTCGGATACAGATTCCGATACCGACTCGGATACGGATTCCGATACCGACACGGACACTGACCTCTCGCCTTGCGAGGCGGAAGCGTTGATAACCCCGGGGATGGTCTGCTGTCCCGACACCATACCGGGTGATTGCACTCCGGGCGCCTGGGCCTTCTCCACCGAAAACGGCGACTACGGTTGCTGTTCCCAGGATCTGACCACAGCGGTGGGCTGCTACAACGGATACTACGCAGCCCCCTGCGGCCCGTCGAACATTTGTGAATACCATTCAACCTACTACGGTTGGGTGGGCTGCTCGAATTGGTAATCGGTTTTCCCTGAAAAGCGACTGATTACAGACCGGCGAATTCGGCCAGGAAGAACCGCACTGCGGGTTCGACTATCGCTTTATGGGCCTCGACTCCCTCGCCGCTATCAACCACGAAACCTTCTGTCAGGCCGCTTTTCGATCGCGCACAGCGGAACTCCTGGTCTCGCAACGCGGCGCCCGGGTGAACCGCAGGACAGCTCACGGGCTTCATTCCTACGGGCCCGTAGGCGCGCCCGAAATCGAATGTTGACTGATACTCCGGTCGCTGGCGGGGCCTGAATCCTGCTGTCTCCACAGAGTGAACGTTTAGTGTTCGTATGCCCGCCTTTTCCAGTTGCGCGATTTCCTTCGCCCATCCCTTTCCCAGGCATGTGTCGAAAAAACCGACCGCCCTGGGACGCATCAGGTGAGCCTGGTTGAGCCCCGCGCCGCCGCAGCCCGCCGCCCCCGAGTGCCCGAATGCGAACCAGTCAGTTCCCTCAATCTCCTGCGCCGCGAGCAACTTCTCCACCTCTACCCGAAACGCGCGCGGATCGAACCAGGGCCAGTTGCCGCCCACAAAACGAAACACGGGCAGCACCAGGATGACCGGTTTTATCTCGCCGTCTTTCACCATCTTCACCACCACATCGCGCACCGGGGTTGGGAAGTTGTAGTCCCGCGGATTCCTGCCGCGCCTGGGCTGACCGTGAAATCCCACCACCACCGGATACGATCCTCCCTTCACAACACCGGGCGTGAGCACAATGCGATGCTGATCCGCAGGATCCGACATCTCGTACGCATCGGCCACGGTCTTCTTTGGACACCAGGCGAATCGAATGGTTCGCGCCTCGAAAACCGGATTCTCGATTTCCACTTCTTCAGGTTTGTCCTTGCCCTCTTTGGGTTTGTCCTGTGCCGCAGGCTCCACCACCTCTTGCGGCGTCGAAATCTCGGGGATCTGAACCTCATGGGAACCGTCCTGCGCCGCGTTCGCTTCTCCGACGGGAGCGGTACCCGAGCACCCGGCGCACAGCACAAACAATAAAACGCGGGTTTCCAACCACTTCCCCTTCCCCACGCAGGGGAAGGCCGGGATGGGGTCAGCAGTCGTTCTATTCATCTTTCTTCTTCTTCCTTTCGATCCTCGCCATGCGATGGGCGTTTCCCTCGTCCCCCTCGACCTCTACCGTTTCGCGCGCGTGCACCAGGGCCCTGTCGTAATCCTTCTCGCAATGCTCGAAATGCTTTGCCAGCGCGAGGTGGGCCGTGCCGTCTGCGGAATCGATTTCCACTATCTGCTCCCAGAGATCCCTCGCCTGATCGAAGCGTTTGTTTCTGGCCGCGTGGCGGGCGGCCATGTGCAATGCGTCACATCGCTCGCTACCGCTCGTCAGATCACCGGCCCGGGCCAGGTGATGATCCATCGCGTCATCTCGTCCCGCCTCCATGGCTGCACGCGCAAGGCCAAGGTGATCCACCGCGTGCTCCACGGCGGTTGGGTTCGAGTACATTCTCTCCAGCACACCACCGAGAGCCGCGAGGGCCAGCAGATCCAGACCGTTGTGGGACAGGACCGCCTTCATGTCGCGAGTGGAGCCTCCCCTCAGGTAGTCGGTATACGCGGCGGGGATTGCGTGACCGGGAATATCGCCCTCTCTGTGAAATCCCAGCACCGCCCTCTCCAGAGCAGTCAGACTTCGATCGTCGAGGCGCCTTTTGAAAATCCTCCTCGCTACATGGAGGAGATCCAGGTGCGGCAGCGCCGCTCCGGGATTGGTCATCCGGTTCATCACGAAGCGTGTGTTGAGCAATGGAACGTCGAAAGCGCGCCCGTTGAAGGTTACGAGGTAGTCGGCGTCGCGGAGCCTGGACGACAGGATCTCCAGCTGTGCCTGCTCTTCCGTGGGATTTCTGCAGAACACCTGCTCCAGCAGGAACACGCCGTCTCTTCGCAGACAACCGACACCCACCAGAAAAGCAAGGGTACCGGTGCCGCCGCTCAGGCCGGTGGTCTCCGTGTCCAGAAAGAGCGCTCCGGTCGGATCCAGACCGGCGAGGGACTCGTTCCCGCCGAGCACGGCCAGGCCTTCCCCGACAGACAGAAAACCCGAAACCGGCTCGCGACCATGGTGCCGATCCGGCGCATATTCGACAGTGTTGACCAGCACCGGTCCGAACGGGGTCTCGACCTCTTCCCCGGGCAGATCTTGCTCGTCGCCGTCTGTAGCCGGGTCGTGAAGGGGGCGGGATATCTTCTCCATCCGGCGCTTGAGCTGCTCGATGATCTGCGATTTAGGATCACCGGTCGTCTCGGTCGTCCCCGAGAGTTTTCGCCGCTCCAGCCTGGATTGAATCTTGCTCATGAGTCGCCCCCGTGCCCGAGCAGCGCCACGGCTATCATGCGGGCTATCTGCTTGACGGGGGGACCATTGTCGATGGTCGGACCGCAACAGGACGGGCAACCCGTGTCACAGACGCATCCGGTCACAAGTCGAAGGGCGTCTTCGAGCATCGGCCTCGCCTCCTCGAACGCCCTCGCGCTCAGGCCGACGCCTCCGGAGTGGACATCGTAAATGTAGATCGCCGGCTGAAGAAAATCGGACACATCTTCAACGGCTTCATTGGATGCCTGGACAACTGTGGAAATATCACGGGGATCGCACATCAATCTCAGGGATGCCACCTGATGAACCGCGTGGGCCAGCCCCTCGAAGCCCGCCATCAGATCTCCTTGAGCCAGATCCCGGATGGGCCGCGGCAACGAATTACCCAGGGTCAACCAGGTTCCATCGGTCTCCAACAAGACGGGAGGCAAGCGAACGTCCCCGAACCCCAGGTTTTCGTGGGTGTTGAATTTAAGCTTCTTGAATCCGGTAATATCGTCTATCACCCGCACGTCACCGCTGCCGACCTCACCTGTGGCAAGGGCCTTTCGCTTTGCGACATCCACTACTTCGAGGGTGTGGTGAACCACCGGGGTAGTGTAGTAGACGGGCTCCACCGGGCGAACGTACGCCCTACCCGCCTCGTGATCGAAGCGCTCAACGTGGTAGGTCCGCCCCTCGTGCTGGTAGATAGCATGCTCGTGGAGTTCCAGGCGCGCCGCCACCGGATCCACCCGGGCCAGCGGCTCATCGTTGTCCATATCCATCACCACCACTGCCTCGCCGCCCACGCTGCGCAATCCTATTTCCGCCGCCGGGTAGGTGTTGCCCATGTAGAAATACCGATCCATGGACCGGGACAGCGAACCCTCCTTCGCCAGATAATCGAGCGCCGCTTCGGTGTCTTCAACGGAGATCGCCCCGAAGGACTCACTCGCCGTGAAGGGTACCTCGAACGCGGCGCAGCGAAGGTGATCCAGAAGTATCTCCACATTGTCCGGCTGCACCAGGGCCAGCTCCGGTGACGACTCCAGGAGATATGCCGGCTCGCGGGCGAGGAACTGATCGAGTGGATTCGATCTTGCGACCATCACCGCGATGGAGGGCGACTGTCGTCTGCCTGCCCTGCCCGAGCGCTGGTGAGTGGCCGCTATCGTCCCGGGATACCCGGCGAGCACCACCGCATCCAGCTCCCCCACGTCTATGCCGAGTTCGAGGGCGTTGGTCGCCACCACCGCGTCGAGTTCACCGTGCCTCAGCGCGTTCTCGATCTCCCTGCGCAAGGTGGGCAGATAGCCGCCCCGGTAACCGCGGACCCGCTCAGGATCCCCCCCCCTTTTCTTTATTCGATCGCGCAGGTACCGGAGGGTCATCTCCACACCGAGCCTGGTCTGGCAAAACACGAGGGTGGCAACGCGGTTTTCCACCAGGTCCCCGGCGATCCTGGCGGCCACCTTCAACGCGGAGCGACGGGTTCCCAGTATGGGATCCACCACCTCCGGATTGTACACGACCGATTGTCGCTGGCCGGTGGGCGCGCCGCTGTCGGAGATCAATTGAAACTCGCCGCCGATGACATTGCGGGCCAGCTCCGTCGGGTTTCCTATGGTCGCCGAACAGGTGGCGAATACAGGTGTGGATCCGTGAAAGCCGGCCACCCTCATCAACCGCCGAATAACGTTCGCAACGTGGGAGCCAAAGACGCCGCGGTACTGGTGCAGCTCGTCCACCACCACATAGCGAAGGCCGGCAAAGAAACGCGCCCAGGACGCGTGGTGGGGAAGGATCCCTATATGGAGCATGTCCGGGTTGGTGATGAGAATGCGCGAGTTTTTCCTGGCTGTTCTACGCTCGTCGACAGGCGTGTCCCCGTCGTACACCAACGCCGCCGAGTTCACATCTGCGGCCCGGGAAAGATCTCGAATGACGGCCTCCTGATCCCTCGCGAGGGCCTTGGTGGGAAACAGGTAGAGCGCCGTCGCCGCGGGGTCGACCGCCAGCGTGTGGAGAACCGGAACGTTGTAGCAGAGGGTCTTGCCGGACGCCGTCGGGGTGGCCACAACAATGTTGGACCCGTCCTCAAGCAGGTTCCAGGCCTCCACCTGGTGACGGTACGGCGACTTCACACCCTCGACCGACAGTGCGTCCGACACTTTGGGGGACAACCAGCCCGGATATGGCGCGGTCACCGCTTCCCTGGCCGGAAAGGTTACGTCTACTGCGATCTCGCCGCGAAGCTCACCGCCCCTCCACGCCTTCATGGCCGCGCGGATCCCGGAACCGGACACTAATCCCAGGCCAGGCAGACGAACTGGGCGGTGGAGGAAAGGCACGACTGTGTTGTTGCTCCGATCCAACCGGGAGCCGTGGTTCCATTGTTACCGATAGTCCCCTCTTCCATGGCCGTGGGATTCCAGTTGTTGCAATTGTCCGAGGACAATGCTCCAGAGGAATTGGAGCCGCTCCACCAGTACGTGCCGGTGACTATGCCGGCGCTGTTCAGCGGTTGGTCGATATTTCCGTCGAGCATCCCGGCCCAGTCGGAGGAGATTATTTCCCCGGTCGGCCCGGTCATGAACCTGTCGGTCGGGACCGAGTGGACAGTGGGCATGTCGGCAATGACATCGCCACTATTAAAAGAGAGAAACATCTTGACGTAGGTGCTCGGGAGGGTCGAGTAGGTGGCATCCCTGGCGGACACACACGCTGAATCCCCGGCGCCGCGATCGAGAACAAACCCGTTCGACGCCGGCGTACTGAACATGAAGACCGGGTTCGCGGTGGTCATCGATCCCATGCTGTACGCCGCTTCATTCGCCGCGAGATCCCGCACCAGCACGTTGATGTAATACATTGTATTCGGCAAGAGGCCGGTCGCGTCGAGGGTAGTGACGTTGAATGTCCAGGCACTCGCAGGCGTCCCGTTGGCAATCACATCGGCGAGAGTGGTGATATTGTTTGAAAGCGATGTGTACACCCTGTACTCGAGATTGGCAGCCGAATCGAGATTGTCCCATGCTACCGTCCAGCTGACAGTCGCCTGGGCGGGCAAGACGTTGGTGAAGGTCAGCGTCGAAGCCCCGCCGCCCGGCATGGGAGGAGTGATGTCCGTGCCTTCCACCGCCAGATCGATCTCAAAGGGATCCTCATCCGGGTCGTCATTAATGATGTTTACCGTGGCGACAAGGGAACCGAAGTCCGCTGAATCCGCCTCCAGGGTAAAAGAAGTGTCGTCCCCGGGACTCACGAAATCAACGAAGCCAGACGTATTGAGGACCCAGCTGGTGACATCGGTTCCCGAAATCGTCGGCGTGGACATCTGCAGATCTCCGTCCCCGTCGTTGTGAATCGTAACCGTGTACAGGCCGCTTGTCTCACCGTCCACACCGACATCCCCGAAATCCACCTCATCCCCGGTCTGGATCTCGGTGTTGGTGGAGCCGTCGTTCACTACGACGCGAATCTCCGGTTGATAGGTGTCCGTCTCGGTGTCAGTGTCCGTGTCGGTATCCGTGTCTGTGTCGGTGTCGGTATCCGTGTCTGTGTCTGTGTCCGTGTCGGTGTCCGTGTCGGTGTCTGTGTCCGTGTCTGTGTCCGTATCGGCGTCCGTATCCGTGTCGACCGAACCGTCCAGATCCGCGTGGTAGTCTCCCGTGATGAAGCTGCATCCGGCCAGGAATGCAACCACCCCCATGAGAAGAACTGTTTTTCTTATAAGAATGCTCATTACTAAAACCTCCCCTGAATGACCGCACCGGCGAACCCCGGCGCGAACGCGGGTGCCAGCGCCACGGGTTCCTCGTTTTCGCCTTTTTTCTTGTGGCCGACGATCAGAAGAACGACTCCGGTCACCGCAGCGGCGGCGCCAATGCCCATGAGAATGTCAGTGGTCAACGACAGGGTATTGAGCTTGTCGATGTCGGGTTGACGATCATCGAGGCAGTGCCCTCCCTCGTCGCAATCGTTATGGAGATCGCTGTCCAGGTTGAGGGCCATGCCACCGGTTATTGCTCCGCCTATCAGCAGCGCACCTCCCACACCCACGGCGACCCATCCGATCTTGATCATGCCGGAGGATCCTTCACCCGACTCCCCGGGGTCGATTGGTTCCGGATCGGGATCCACCGGCTCGGAATCCTTGTCGACATTCACCGCAAGGTCGACCTTGACAGTATCGCCCCCGGTAACCTTGAAAGCCTTCTGTGGAAGTTTACTGCCATCGATCACTGCCCAGGCCGTGTGCTTGATGCCGGCTGCGACCGGGAGCTTGCCAAGCAAGGGCGCCACACCCCGATCGACACCATCCACAAAGACCGCAGCCCCCTCGGGAGCGTGGATCTCCGCCATGCCAACCATCTTGCGAAGCCGCTCCACCTCCACGAGCACTTCTTCCCGCCTGGCTTCCGGCACATCGTCGCCACCCTGCGCCAGGTAAGACTCGAACGACTCCAGCGCGAGACCACTCCGCTTGGCGGCCGCCTCGCTCTGCCCGATATTGAAAAACAGCTTCCAGCTCGGTTTCAGCTCGTGCGCCTTGCGAAACGCCTGCGCGGCTTCCTTGTATCGCTCCCCCGTAAAGGCCGCCACTCCCTTGTCGTATTCAACCTTGGCGTCGTCAGCACGCGGGGCGGCGGGGCAAAGGAGCACCAGCGCTGCAACCATCGATACCGTCCGGATCATTTTCTTGCCGTTCATGGCAGTCCTTTCACGGGTTCATTACTATCGACAATCATATCGAAATATTGTGCTTAAATCGGCACTTCTTTTCGGTAATTTACCAAACACAGTGAAATCGTGAAACAAATGGTTTCCATTTCAAATCGAATCCTATGACTTTACATCGGCGCGACACACCAATACTGTATGCTTTCGACACGAAAGGCACCTGAACATGATCCGCGACAAGATCGAGCAGTCCATTTCCATATTGCAGGAACTGAACATCGACCTCTGGATGATCTTCACCCGGGAATCCTCCACCGTCCACGACCCTTCCCTGGATCTGGTGGTCGGCGGAAACGTTACCTGGGCTTCGGCCTTCCTCATTGGCAAGGGTGGCGAAAAGATAGCCATCCTCGGCTCCCTCGACACGGCGGCTCACGAGGAATTGGGGATATACAACGAGATCGTGCCTTATGTTAAGGGCATCACCGAACCGCTGATCGAAACTCTCAAGAAGCTCGACCCAAAAAAAATCGCCATCAACTTCTCGGTGAACGACGAAACCGCCGATGGGCTGACCCACGGCCAGTACCTGCTTCTTTGCAATATTCTCGAGGGCACACCTTACGCCAATCGATTGATCTCCTCGGAGGGCGTTGTGTCTCGGCTCCGATCGCGAAAGACCGAGCCGGAGATACGCAATATCGAGCGGGCCTGCACCGAAACGGTGGATCTGTTCGCAAAGATGAACGACCATATCCGGACAGGCATGACCGAGAAGGAGATCGCGGCAGTCATGGTGAAAATCATGGAGGACAAGGGTCTCGAGCGCGCCTGGGATGAGGATCACTGCCCGGCGGTGTTCACAGGTCCCGAGTCCGCCGGCGCCCACGCCGGACCGACGGATCGCACAATGGAGCCCGGCCACCTCATGAACGTCGACTTCGGGATGCGTTTCGAGGGGTACTGCTCCGATCTGCAGCGCACATGGTACTGCCTGAAACCCGGCGAGATGGAGCCCCCGGCAATAGTGATGAAGGCCTTCAACGGGATTCGCGACGCCATCCGCATGTCCGGGGAGTTCCTCAAGCCCGGCGTAAAGGGCAAGGAAGTGGACGCAGTGGCCCGGGGGCACATCACCTCCCTGGGGTTCGATGAATATCCCCACGCCCTGGGGCACCAGATCGGACGCCATGCCCACGACGGCGCCGGCCTTCTTTGCCCCGCGTGGGAAAGATACGGAACCAGACCCGACTCGATCGTCGAGGAGGGACAGTGCTATACGCTCGAGCCCAGGATCACCGTCCCGGGGCACGGGGTAGCCACCATGGAAGAGATCGTAGTTGTAACAAAGGACGGTGTCCGTTACCTGTCAGAACCACAGACCAAAATCATGCTCCTGTAAAAGAGAGCTGATCACCGGTCAAGGAGAGACGAATGGCTGAGTTGAACGCTCCGACCAAACGAACCAAGCTCCTGCCCGACAACGCCTACCGCAAGCTCGAGGAGGGAGAGGTTTACAAACCGATCGTTGCGCCCGGGGACTTGCGGGCGGAGGTCACCAGATGGTCCGTGTCCGTGGGCCTCGTGATGACGATCATCTTCGCAGCCGCGTGCATCTACATCGCCCTGCGAGCGGGAAACGGCATCGAGGCATCCATACCGATCGCCATCCTCGCCATCTTCTTCGGCAAGCTGCGAAGCATCAAGAGCACCATCCTTGAAAACGTGATCGTCCAGTCCATCGGCCAGGCCTCGGGAGTCGTGGCTGCGGGGGCGGCGTTCCTGGTGCCAGCCATATACATCAACGGCCTGGAGCCCGAGTGGTGGCAGATCTTCCTGGCTTGCTTCATCGGCGGCTCCCTTGGCGTCGTGCTCATCATTCCGTTGAGAAAGTACTTCGTCAAAGACCTGCACGGGGATCTTCCTTTCCCCGAAGCCACGGCGGTCAACGAGATCCTGTGCTCGGGCGAGTCCAGCGGTCCCACGGCGGGCAAGGTGCTCATCTTCGCCTTCCTCATGGGCGCTGTTTTCGACTTCCTCATCGAGGGAATGCACACCTGGCCCATGGTCATCAACACCACCGCCCTCCTCGGAGGCGCGGGTGAGGCCATGGCGGGCGCCGGGTTCGAGATCTCCATCTTCGGACTGGCCGCCCTGTTCGGTCTTGGCTACATCATCGGCCTCAAGTACGCGTCCATCATCGCGTCGGGATCGGTCCTCGCGGTGCTGGTGATGGTGCCGATGATCTTCATGTTCGGCTCCCAGGTGGAGGCGTTCGATTTTGCCGGCAAGGCCTACGAGATCTCAAACATGAGCTCCGGCGCCATCTTCGGCGCGTTCGTCAAGCCCATCGGCATCGGCGCAATCGCCGTGTCGGGCATCATCGGCATCATTCGGATGGGCAACATCGTGTTCGGCTCCATCTCCCTTGGCTTCAAGGGGCTCAAGGGCGGAACAAAGAAATCGGACGAACCCCGCACCGAGATCGACATGAACCCCAAGAACGTGCTCCTCATCCAGCTTGCGATGGCGGTGCTCATGGCGATTCTGTTCTTTATCGTCGCCCTGATCACAGTCGATTCCGCGACGGGCGAGACCTACAGCATGACCGCCAGCCTTGGATACGCGGTGGTCGGCGCGGTGGTCGGCTTCATTCTCTCGTTCCTGTTCACCCCGGTGGCCGCTCAGGCAATTGCCATCGTCGGTGTTAACCCGGTCTCGGGCATGACTCTCATCACGGTGGTGTTCACAATCCTCATCCTGGTCGCCTTCGGCCTCAAGGGCGAGGGAGGAATGTTCGTGGCGCTCATCGTCGGAACGGCGGTCTGCACCGCGCTGTCCACTTCCGGGGCGCTCATCTCCGACTTCAAGATCGGTTACTGGATCGGCGCCACACCGCGCCAGCAGGAGCGCTGGAAATTCCTGGGAATCGCCGTGGCAGCCCTGGTGGTCGCCTTCGTGATCCCGGTAATGAATTCAAGCTATCATTTCGTCATCGAGGACGAGGAGACCGGTGAGATGGTCTCCAACCAGGAGCAGCTCCCGGCGCCCCAGGCCAACATGATCGCCGCGGTGAGCAAGGGATTGCTCGACGACCCGGCCAAGCAACCGTGGCTCCTGTACGGTCTCGGCGCCATCATGGCGATCATCCTGTACATGGGCGGCGTACCCATGCTGGCGTTCGCCCTGGGCATGTACCTGCCAATGGGGATCAACATGGCAGTCCTGCTCGGAGCGTTCACCGCGTTCATTGTGGGTAAAACCGGGGGTTCCGAACGGGTGCGAAAGGCCCGATCGGAGCAGGGGATCCTCATCGCCTCGGGCATGATGGCCGGCGCAGCGATCTTCGGCATCATCACGGCGGTCCTCCGATTGACCGATATCGGCGCGCCGATCCAGTACATCACCGTCGGCGTGGATCTCGCAGTCAAAGAGGG
>JAUVDV010000169.1 GCA_030595125.1 Deltaproteobacteria bacterium | reverse complement strand
CTATGACCAGCACGGTAAACCAACAGGAAAAACCGCGGAGGCGGAAATCAAGGAGACCCGAACATCCGGGAAGACTGGCTGATAATCAACCGGACATTTCATGTGCTACGAAAGCCGGACATCTTGACGTGCTACCAACAGTGGGAGTTATTATTTGGGTGAAACTGACGATCCGACCCACGTACCGCGCCCTTATGAGGGCGCGGTCAGGATGACCTACTTCTCCGTGAAGTCAGGGGGAGCTACCGGCCAAGCCCGGAGGGCTTTTCGGTTGACCATGAAACATTTCGCGGATAGTCGATCCGTATGAAACAGCGACATTCGTTCACGAATCTCTTGTATCACATGGTCTTTTGCACCAAGAACAGAGACCACTTCATCGCTACACCCGAAGTCGAACGCGCACTTTTCGGCTTTCTCGAAGTCAAAGCTAACCACCTCGATGCGTATATTCTGGAGGCCGGCGGTTGGCGAGATCACGTTCACCTACTTCTCCGCGCAAGGCCTACGACGGCACTGTCGGACGTGTACGGGCAACTCAAGGGATTCAGTTCGAGATCCTGGCACAAAAAGTTTCCCGATATGCCATTCGGCTGGGCGGACGGCGTTTACGCCGTGACCGTGGATCCTTCGAGCCACGATGGGCTGAAGGCATATATTCGCAACCAACGAAAACACCACGAAGCTCGAACCACCGTATCTGATTGGGAGCCCGAGGATTGAAGCCCTATGGGCTTGGCCGGTAGAATCAAAGGTCAATCTTGAAAAACAGGCCATCCTGACCGCGCCCTCATAAGGGCGCGGTGAACAGGGCTGTCAGCACGGCTGGATCCGGATGAACCATTATTTGGAGGTCATTGTTTGGAAATACCGGGGCGTGACCTTTTTGCGGCCCGAGGGACGTACGTACTTCACGTCGGGGTGTCCCACGGCTATTACCGCGTGAACCGTCTCCTCGGTGG
The DNA here is from genome assembly GCA_030595125.1 of Deltaproteobacteria bacterium. Classification (GTDB taxonomy): domain Bacteria; phylum Myxococcota_A; class Polyangia; order JAAYKL01; family JAAYKL01; genus JAUVAN01. The sequence continues at coordinate 3,283 of JAUVDV010000169.1, read as the reverse complement.
GGATGCCCAGCATGGCGCCGATGGATCTGTCCCGGGCCATAGCCTCCACCACGAAACCCACAAGGCATGTCCCGAGGCCCATGGCTTGTGCGGCGAGGACAATGTTTTGCGAGGCCATGAGGGCGTCCTCGACAGGGCATGAGACGCCCTGGCGAGTTGCAACCAGTATCCCCGCCACGGCGCCGTGAAAGAGGCGCTCGCGACCGGTCTTCGCCCATTCGTCGAGGGCCAGCTCCACGCTATCGTGATACTCGCGGTAGTAATTACCCAGCACGTCTTTCATGAAGAGCCGCGAAAATCCCCTTTTGACGGGGCTGCGGGCCATCTTGTTGAGGCGTCTGTAAAAACCGGCGGTCTTCTCGGCCAGGGCCAGCATGGACTCGCGGTCCGGTACAATGGTGAAGGTCCACATCTGGGAGTTGGTCCCCGATGGCGCCCAGGAACCCAGTGTCACCAGATCTTCGATGACGGCTCGTTCCACCGGGGTGTCCACGTAGGCCCGACACGACCGTCTCGACATCATGATCTCCGACAACAGGGCGGCGCGGGTTTTCGGCTCGATGGTTTTTGGCCGGGGAACGCCGATCCCCTCCAGGGAGATGGCATTGACGGGACAGACGGCCACGCACTGGGCGCAGTGCATCGACTCTTCGCCGGTCACTGTAGCGATTCCATCACGGATGCTGAGCGTGTCCGAGGGGCATATCTTCACGCAGGATTCACAGCCGGTGCAAAGCTGCTCGTTTATGGTTGTGATGGGCTTTTGACGCATTTTTACTCTCCGCCTTTTTGACCTGTATACCGTGAAGATAGAGACATTTGGAAAAACGGCAAAATACCTTCTACCCGCTTCTCTGATATAATCATCTCGATGCTCGGTCGACTCACCATGATTGCCGCCCTGTGTTTCATATCAATTGGTTGTGACACGCCAGACGAGACAGAAATTCCGCCTTGCACGCGCATCAGCACCAGCAGTTGCTTTTACTGTTGCTTCGCAGAGGTCGGCTCTCCTGGCTCGGTCTTCGGCTGTTTCTCCGGCGACAGCATCACCGAGGTTTCGTGCAGGCAGTTTCTGCTGGACGACAAGGGTTGTGACGAGCCCCTGCACGTCGATTTTCAGGAAGACTGTTATTGCGAGGATACCTGCGAAGTGCCGGACTGGTTCGATTGGATTTAACCTGCATAATTCGCCAGCCTGCCGACCAAATTCGGACACGGTCTTCACAATTTCACTTCGGCATTTGGCGTATTAAGCAGGTTGACCGACGCGTTTCAATCGAAACGCTGTACTAGCTCACGTTAATGGGCTCGGGCGGGACCAATATGAGGACGACTCGATCGTCGAGGGGGAAACAGCCGCCCGCGAGCACGGTGATCTTGGCCTCGAAGAACTGGGCGTCGTCGGTCTGCTCCACGAAATCGTTGAACGCGGTGACGTCAAAGGTGACTACGGTACCCGGGGTCACGTTGTCGAACCCGGTCGACGTCATCGTCGGTGTGGGCAGTCCGGGTGGATCTACTGGAACAACAAACGAAACAGGAACGATCGAAATAATGAAGTCGGCGGTTGTGGTTCCGGCCGGCAACGGGTTTCCGTCCACGTCGGCGGTTTCGCCGGTAGTTTCGGTCACGCAGTCGAACGCCGCGTATTTTGTGAGCATCTCGATGCCAGTGACGATGGTGTCGCCAAGTCCCGTGCCTCCCGAGTGAATGAACGCGAGAGGACACAAGCCCGCCGCGTTGGTCGCCCTGCCTGCTCCGCTCGTGCCGGTGCAACACATGCCCACTGCACATCCTGGCGGGCGGCTGGCCGCCGGCCCCCACGCCTCCGGAGGAATGAGCGCGCCGGTGTCCTCGGCCATGGCGACCATATCGGGGTCTCCCGACGTAGTAGCGACACCCACGACCCGGGCGCAGATATCGTCGAGGGCCACTACCGCGTCGGTCCTGGTTGCAGCCACTGCCGCCACAGTGCCGCCATAATCGTAGGCCGTGTTGACGCCGTTATGACTGTAGATGTCGGTCAACGGGACGATCACGGGCATGGTATCTGCGCGGAACCCGACGCCGCCGACCCCCGAGGTGTTGGGCGGAACACTGGTGGGAGACGGGCTCGAGAGTCCGAATCCAGTAGCGATCTGGAAGAGCGCCTCGGTCAATGACTCTGCGCCGTCTGCTCCGCAGCCTATGGGGTCGGACCCTACTGACAGCGCATTGACACCGGTGAGGGCATCAGCCACGACGTCGGTCATCTCCTGCATGAGCTCGAATGGCTGGTCGGGGCCACCGACGGCGCCGTACGTGCAACTCGACTCCCCGTATGGTGATACCGGGAAATCCTCATATGCTCCGACTCCGAACCAGGCAGAGGCCATAGCTGCAGAGATTTGAGGAATGATGGTACCGGTCAGCGACGATTGAAGACTGTTGATCGTGCCTCCCATGGAACCGGTTGTATCCATGGCGAAGAAAACATCCACGTCCTGCACGTCGGTGGAGAAATCGAGCGGCTTGTCCTGGGGGCCGCCCTGATCGTCGTACGGCAGCTGGAAGAAGAAGTCCTGATTGGGACCGGTCATCTGATAGGCCACCACTGTCAACTGGGCGTGGGTCTGAAAATCGTCGCTGTAGGTTGCGGACACTTTTCCCACATGGGCTCCCACCGCACTGATGGCCGGGATGTCCAGTGTAGAGTCGCCACCGAAATCGCCGAGCGTGGCGTTGTCGATATCCCACGTTACCTGGTCAGTGAGATCCTCGTTCACGCCGTCGGCGAAATATCCGACGCACTGGTAAGGCATGGTCGCAGTTGCGTTGAGGTCCATCTCGAAGATGAAGTTCGCGGGCTCGATGGAGATGCCCTCCAGGATGTGATCGGGGTTATCGGTGTCCGAATCGCTGTCACCGTCGGTGTCGCCGTCGGTATCGGTGTCGCCACTGGTGCTCGCCGAATTTGCTCCCTCGCACCCCGCCATGAAGTACACCGAGAGTAAAACGCCAAACGTCACAACCATAAATAAACGGAAAATATTCATCGCACTCTCCTTGTTTTCATCATTAGTGAACGAATGTCGTCGTAATCACTATTTTAATTATTCTAACATGATTTACAGGCGCTGCGGGGAGGGGAGATCGGCCGTGTAAGGAGCAGTGGAGATGTCCGGGTCATAAGCAGTTAGTTATGTCCGCCCCATCGGCATCCGTAATAATTGGCTTATGGAAAAGCCAATTGAAAAATGGATCGCCAGGAAGGCGAAGCAAATGACAAGGTATGAAATTT
>JAUVDV010000198.1 GCA_030595125.1 Deltaproteobacteria bacterium | reverse complement strand
TCTTGCACGTCATCGCACGACGACTGGAAGTGCAAGAGCAGGATCTCGGCAATGTCGAAATCCTACGGCGATCCATCGACGCCCGTAAGAAGGATCGCCCTCCGCTCTACGTTCTGTCGGTAGAGGTGTCCTACGAGGGTGAAACGCCTCCGGCTCTCACGCCCGGCCAAGTAGATGTGACTCAGGAGCCGGAGCCGCGCCCAGTAGTGAGAGCCACGCGTCCCATTACTCATCGTCCAATCGTGGTTGGTGCTGGGCCTGCAGGTCTGATGACGGCGCTCATGCTGGCCGAAGCCGGTTGCCGCCCGCTTCTGGTTGAACGTGGGGCACAGACCGAAACGCGGCAGCCTCAGGTAGAGGCGTTCTGGCGGCAAGCCCTCCTCGACCCGGAGAGCAACGTACTCTATGGTGAGGGCGGAGCAGGGCTGTTCTCCGACGGGAAACTGACGGCGCGGTCCAAGGATCGGTCCGCCATACGGCACTTCTTCGAGACACTCGTCGCCTGCGGCGCGTCGCCTGACATTCTCATCGACGCCGAACCGCACATCGGAAGCGACGTACTCGCGGAGATCATCCCCGCGCTTCGTCAACGCATTGTGGAGGTAGGGGGCGAAGTTCAATTCAACGCCCGACTCGATGACGTAGGTGCCGAGGACGGTACGCTACGCGGGGTTGTCGTCTCAGGAACCGAACACAGAACGGATGCATGCTTCCTCGCCACCGGGCACAGCGCACGGGATGTCTACCACATGCTCGGCCAGAGGGCCGTACCTCTCGAAGCAAAACCGTTCGCCATTGGCGTACGTTTGGAACTCCCTCAGTGCAGGATCGACTGGGCCCAATACGGACGATGGGCATTAGAGTCGTCGCTCGGAAGCGCCAGCTTTCGCCTGACATGGAAGGGTGGACACGACACGCGCAGTTGTTACAGCTTCTGTATGTGCCCCGGCGGGATTGTGATAGCTTGTGCATCGTCGGAAGGCTTGTTGACGACCAACGGGATGAGTTTTTCCGGTCGAGCCAAACCGTTTGGCAATGCCGCATTCCTCGTGCCCGTCAGCGTGAAAGACTTTCCGCAACAAGAGGGTTGTCATCCGGCGCTTAGTGGTATCGCGTTCCAGGAAGCGTTCGAGCGAGCAGCGTTCGAGGCGGGCGGATCGGACTACAGCCTGCCCGCGCAACGGCTGGCTGAGTTCCTCGCAGGAACGAACCCCAAAGACATTCCTGTCGAACGCTCGTGCGCACGAGCTACCCCCGCCAATCTTGAGACGCTCCTCCCGCCCATAATCATGCGTACCCTCCGCCGCGCCATTCCCCGCATGCTTCGCGAGCTGAACGGTGTGAAGCTAGAGGAAGTCCTTGTTTACGCCACTGAGACGCGAAGTTCGAGCCCGGTTCGCATCGTTCGGAACCCGGCAACCGGAGAGTCGCTCGGAGTGCGCGGTCTGTATCCTATTGGCGAAGGATCAGGATACACCGGCGGGATCGTCAGCTCCGCCCTCGATGGCATGAACGCGGCAACACGCTGGTTGGCAGGCAATGGGTAGGACAGGACTTCACCGATAGCCCTAAAACAGATGCGTCAATCCTCGGGGAATAGCGTCTGCGTCAACTCTTGAAGCGATTCATAAACGGCGTGATTCGTCATTCGGAGTCGTTCATCGGACTGATGCCCAAGCGTTACCAGTGCGGCTGATAGGTGGAGCGCTTCGGCAACCTCGGCGTCGTGATCGGTATCGCCGATGAGAAGAGCCTCTCTCGGCTCGATGTTGAAATCCCGTAGCAAATCGCGCCCTCGCGAGACCTTGGAATCACCTTCCAAGTGAGCAAGACCGTAGACACCGTCGAAGTAGGCCTCAATCCCAAGATGTTCGATCATGGATCGCAACATCTCTTCCTCCATCGCGGACAGGACGAATTGCCGTAACTTGATCGACTTGAATTGCTGCAACGTCTCGATCACTCCGTCGTGAAGGAGACAGTCCTTCAACCCCGGGCCGTACGTGGCAAAGAACTCAGAGGACAAGTCAGCCATGGATTCCACCTCAAGATTGAATCCAACCCGGCGATAATAATCTTCCACAGGAAAGCCGAAGATGGAACGATACGTATCCACTGTCAGTGTCGGCAATTTCCGCTTTGCCAACTGGACGTTTACCGAGTAAACGACGTGATCGAGATCATCGATCAAGGTACCGTTGGAATCCCAGATCACGGAGTCAAATTTGTCGTGCAT
>JAUVDV010000184.1 GCA_030595125.1 Deltaproteobacteria bacterium | reverse complement strand
AAACCTACAGAAGAAAAGGAGATTGAGATGGACATCACCTTGAAGCACTTGTCGAATCAATCGATGGCGGGCATTTCCGGAGAGTGGACCGATGCGGGCAAACAGCGTCCTGTCCTCGAAGGAATCGTCGAGTTGTCCGGCATAATGGGCCCTCTGGACGAGGTCCACAACGGCGTGCTCGAAATGCAGTTTACGGGCGAGGCGCAGGGCGCGCTTGAAAAAGAGCTCAAAGGGCTGAGCGTCGAAGCAAAGAACCTGGATGTCGCGTTCGACAATTCGGCCCGGGGGATATTCGGCTGCCTGGAGAGCAACGCACTCCTCACAGAGGTTCAAGAAGAGAAAGCGATGTGTGAGAAGCTCAAGAGCGTCATCTTTCCCAAGCAGACGGGTATCGTCAAAATGACCTACTGGGAAGAATCCGGCGAGGCGAAACTTCTGGAAGGTCGCCTGAATGAGGATCTCAGAAATGACCTCCGCTCCATCCCCTGCCTGGGAGGAAACCTGGAACAGGCCGTCGATAAGTTCATCGTGGTCGGCAACGATCTTGGAAACGTGGAGAGCAAAAGGGTAAGGCTTGCCGAGCAGGACAGCGACAAGGAGACCGTGACCAGATCAGACACCCTGAAAGCCCGCCACAAGTGGATGCGCGTCGTCAGCGCCTTCCTGAACGTACTGGAGATCGCGGAGATCGATGAAAAGACCACGACAAACATTCTCCAACCCCTGATGACTGCGGTTGAAAAATCGAAACCGGACGACAAAACTCCCGCCGAATCCCCCGCACCGACCTCCTGAACCATCCATGCCCGATCACGATCGGCATTTCTGACCACCCAAACCAATAAAGACCCCGATCCGGATCGACCTTTCTGACCACCCAAACCATCGAAACCCCGATCACGATCGGCATTTTCGACCACCGAAACCATCAGAAACCCAATCCTGATCGGCATTTTAACGGTTTCAAACCATCAGGAACCCGATCGGGATCGGCATTTTGGCTATTTTTACAGTGCAGCTGCAACCAACTCCCCGAAACGACCTTCTGCCAGAAGTGCTGGAGCCATTTTCCATGGGCCTCCGATCTATTTCATAATTATCGTACCCCAAAGACAACTACTCTTTACAAACCTGATCACGAAACAAAGCGGGAGGGTAGTCATGAAAAGAGAGTTCCTGTCTATTATCGGTTTGCTCCTACTGTTGGGGCAAGGTTCACAAGCCCTGGCAGAGGGGGAAGGATTCGCACCGAGCGGGCCGACGCCTATTCTGGACGTGCAATGGCGCCATGTCGATTTCACCGGAGAGAAGGCGAAGCGTTTTATTCGAGTGGAAATCGAGAATGTCTCGGACAGCCCCTGGACCGTCGACGTGAGCATGGAATGCATGGGGCTGATTCAGCACGCAGCCGAACTCGATCTGGGGGTAGTGGAAATCGCCGCCGGTGAAGTGATCCGCCAGAGATATTGAGCCTAGTCTACGACGGTCGGCTGGCGCCCGAGGTGCCTCCGCAGGGCGAGATCGGCTGGGTGATGGGAGAACAGGGATATCTCGAACCGGTGTATGCAACTGACTTCCCCTTCCTGGACGACAACGAGGGCATTGTCGCATACGACCTTGGAGTAAAAGGAACTCATTCCGGAAAGTCGGGAGGCTTGGGAAACACCCTGCCCCATGACCCGCAAGATCCCTTCGCCACTGCCGAGATCAAGTTTTGCATGAACTGGTTGGCGGGATACGTCGACGCCGATTTCGGAGAAGATTATCTTGTCATTCCCAGTTGGTGGTCTTGGCTTAGCAAGCATGTTCCCGCGTCCTACGCCAGAGTAAGGGTTGTTCATGAAGACGGAACTCATATTTGGGACGACTATCTCGACGAGGATGGATGCACACCCTACCTGGATGTAGGAAGCTTCACAGAGTACACTCTTGAAATGTGGACGGACATGGAAAAGGACAGCGGAACAACGAGCCCTAAAAAGATAACGGTGTTGCAGCAAGCCGCGGACGTCTGGGAGGACGAGGAATGGGCTGAGATACTCTATTTCGGGGTGCAAACGAGCGCTTTGGTGGACGGTAGTCAGTACACGGTCGAATTAAAACCGTGGTTCGGTTCACGTGCCACTAATGTCGCTCCCGTGGCGGCGCTTGTTCTAAGGCACTCGGGGAAAATGGCCTATTTGGACGGCATGGAAACGTACATCAGCACCAAGCTCGATGGCGATCTCGGCTGCACAGGAACATACTACACAGGGTATGCTGGCCATGTCTGCGTTGTGTTCGATCGGCCCTACTGGAAATACGTAATCGCTCATGAGATCGGGCACAGGGTCGGCGCCGGCCAGACGGCCTGGTTCTGCGCCGGCTACGATATAGACGATGAGACCGCCGTATATTCAAGCAACGCCAATTGCAACTGCGATCACATTCCCGAATGGTCCAACAACTTCAAGGGGCGGTGGCATTGCCTTCAGTCGCGCGAGGAGATCAAGACGGCTCAAGGCGAAGGGTGGGCGCATGCGTACGGGACGATGCTCTTCAACCAACAGGGCTCCACTTCGGGCAACGACGCGGCATTCGTTTACTACAAGGCCATGAATTACGTTATTGAGGATCCTATTCCCTGGTCTGTCGAAGTCCTCCCGCCGATTTATGTGAACGCCAAGAACAACATCACGAGAATGGAGCAATTCTGCGACGACAACATGGTGCGCAACGGCACGGAGCAGGACTGGCTTGTCTTCTTCACCACCGTTTGGCAAGATACCACGAACCGCTTCAGCGCCGCGGAACTCATCGCCGTCAGCGACCTCGCGCCCGTCACATCGTACTGGAGCAATCTCGTTTGGGCGGTTGGGGTTTTGCATACGGTGGATACTCCAAAGTACGACCATTTTACCCTGAAGGGAGATCAGGCCGGGGTGAACCACTAGAAACCATTTACACCGGAGGGGACGGGATGAGCTTGTCCACTCCACTTTTTTGGGAACATGTTTCTTGGGAGCATGAAATGAAATCTCTTCTGGTGATAAGCTTTTCCGTGCTTTTACCCTTCGCATCGATTGCCTGTTCTTCTTGCACCGGTTCTTCATCCGACAAGCCGGATTCGTCTGCTGACACAGGCACCGATACCGACTCCGATACGGATACAGACACGGATGACTGCGTTCATCCCCCAGTGGTGGAAGATTGCTCTGATGGCTGGTGCACAATACCTGATGGTTGTTACGTCTTCGGATCTCCTGTAAGTGAGCCATGCAGATGGATAAACAACGAAGTTCAAGTTCAGGTAACGCTCACGAATTCGTTTTTTGTTAAACAGCACGAGATCACTCAAGC
>JAUVDV010000190.1 GCA_030595125.1 Deltaproteobacteria bacterium | reverse complement strand
AAGGACCAGGGGCGACCGCTCGGTTGATGCGGCCCGTATACTGGTCGAGAATTGCCTGAGGGGAGTACTTGTATGGCGGATCTCGAACTTGGAACACGGGTGCGTCAGGCGGAGAGTTCGACCGGACAAGGGTTGGGTGCCGACTATCTGGTGTTGGACCTCTCCTCGGGGGAATACTACGACCTGAGCGAGGTGGGCGGATGGTTTTGGGAGCGCCTCGACGGTTCGGCGACGGTGGGCGAGCTCGCCGCGGAGGTGGCGGGACGGTACGGAGTCGAACCGGCGCGGGCGCAAGCCGATCTTCTCGCCTTTGTCGGTGAACTGGTGCAGAGTGGTCTCGCAGAAGTCGTGGAGCACGACGCCGGGTGAGTGGGGCGGCAAGTCCACTGCGCCTTCTGGTGGGGGGCGAACTCGGGTGCCGCTTCGAAAGCCTCCCGCCCGCGGTCGAGCGGAGGCTGCGGGACTTTTTCGCAGGCCTCGTATACGACTCCCGCGCCGATGCCAGGGATGAGCTCGTTGTCGCGGGGGGCGCGCCGCCGCCAGACGACGGAGCAGGTCGGGTCGTCCTGATCTCGGAGGCGCCGGTGCAGGTTTGGCGGGCGGGTCCTCTGGTCGGGTTTGAAGTTCCAGGCGCCACTGGGTGGTGCGATCCCGAGCAGGGTCGCGGAGGCCTGAGAGTGCGGAGTTCGGACCCGCACCTGCTGGAGGTCGTTGCAGGACTGATCGCTGCCCCCCTGCTGATGGAGCTCGCAGTCGGCCGGGGCTGGCTGGGCTTGCACGCGGCCGGTGTGGCCTGGGAGGGCCGTGGCGTGCTTTTGCCGGCCCCCAGCGGCTCCGGTAAGTCGACGATCTTCCGAAACGTGGCAGCAAGAGGCCTCGACGTGCTCTCCGACGATCTGATCTGGGTGCATGAAACCCGGGGCGGTTTCCGCATGTGGCCGTTCCCGAGGGGAGCTCCGGCGGAGGCTGCGCCCAATCCAACTGCTGAGGATGTTTCCGTGGAGGCCATCGTGTGCCCCACCATCACGGAAAGCGAGCACAATCGCCTCTTGCGAATTACCCCTCAACAGACTTTCGACGTCATCATATTGCAGAGCGGCTTTCTGGCAGGCGGGCTGCATGCGGCTGCCCGGTTCAGATCGCTGGTGCGGCTGGCACAGACCCCGGCATGGCGCCTTGAAGCGGGCAACGACCGGGAAGAGGTCCCGACCCTTCTCAAGACGGTGCTCTCAAGCAGTGAGGTCTGCCTGTGCCACGTGTCACATTAGAACATTCATAAAAAGGAAAAAGGGAAAAAGGTAAAAAGGTGCCCGGTACATGTAACTAGAGGTCCGGCCGGAAACCCTCATAAACAAGGCATAAGCCAAAGGATTCGCTTGCGTTTTTGCTCGATTTTGGAAGGATTGACCAGAATCGCAGAAAACATATCGTAGATGGTTTTAACGTCGCAGGTTTGCTATAATTATTGCATGAGATTAGTAACTCAAATAAATATTATTGCGACTGCATGGGCGGTGGAACAAGTGAGTGGGCACAGTGCTTGGCTCACGTGATCCCCAACGGTCATTCTTCGGTGCGATAGCCCAATTCGGAGTAGAAGCCGTGGAGAAGCTGGGGTTCTACGGGAAGCTCGCCCTGCATGGTCACGAGGTCTTCAAGGACGAGGACTTCGTAGGGATCTACTGCATGGACAATGGGCGTCCGTCGGTACCACCATCGGTGGTCGCCTTGGCGCGGCTTCTACAGCACTATGTTGGGATTTCGGACGCAGAGGTGGTCGAGCGGTGTCGCTACGATCTTCGGTGGAAGATCGCTTTGGACATGGATCCGGAAACCTTTGAGGCACCGTTTTCCAAAAGCACATTTCAAGCCTTTCGGACCCGACTGACGCTGCACTGTGAGGAGGGCATTGCGTTTGAGAGGAGCGTTCGAGTTGCCCGAGAGCTGGGAATCCTGCCGAAAAAGCTGTGTTTGGCGCTGGATTCGAGCCCGGTACGGGGCCGGGGAGCAGTTAAGGACACGTTTTGTTTGCTGTCGGACGCTATCGCTGAGGTTGTCCGGACAGTCGCGAGAAAGTCGAAGAGGCCCCCAGAGGAAGTGGCGGAGGAGGCTGGGCTCGGCCGCCACATCACCGCACCGAGCATCAAAGGCTCCGAGGTTGTCGATTGGAACAGCGAGGAAGATAAGAGCCGGTTCTTGAAGGGGCTTCTCGATGACTGTGACCAGGCTGTAGAGCTGGCAGAGAACGCTGACTGTGCGAGCGCCCAACTCGATCTGCTCAAGAAGATCATCACCCAGGACGTGGAACCAGGAACGGAGGATGGTCAGCAACCCGAGATTCGGCGTGGTGTCGCGAAGGACCGCATATCCAGCGTGACGGATCCCGATGCCCGCCATAGTCGAAAGTCCAGTGGCAAGACGTACACCGGTCACAAAGCACATGTCGCAGTCGATCAGGACACGGGACTGATCGTGGCCACCGATGTCGGAACGCCAGGCGAAGCCGACGGCCAGATGGTCAAACAGTTGATTGAGCGGTCCAAGGAAGTCACTGGTTGTGAAGTGGACCGCGCGCTTGGGGACTGTGCCTACGGCAGTGACGAAGCGCAACGCCAAGCCCAAGAGTGTGGCGTCGACCTGAAGACGAAGATGCCGGCTCATCGCAAGGGACTCTTTGGCCCAGGCGACTTTGAGGTGAGCGAAGATCACTGCTCGGCGACCTGCCCTGCTGGTCTCCAATCGGAAAAACAGTACAAGGCCAAAGACGGAATCCTCCACAAATGGTCGATTTCGACCTGTCACGCCTGTCCGCTCAGGGACCAGTGCACAACGTCCAAATCAGGACATAGACAGATGCTTGTGCGATCCAACTTCCACGATCGCCGGAAAAGGGAAAAGTACGCCGGCTCTGAGGAAGGGCGTGCCGAACTCCGCAAGAGAGTTGTCGTGGAGCACGCTATCGGTCGCGTCAAGAATCTTGGGGCCGGAACGGCACGATACTTCGGTCGAGCCAAGACCAA
>JAUVDV010000086.1 GCA_030595125.1 Deltaproteobacteria bacterium | reverse complement strand
CAACCTGAAAGGATCCAATATGGCTCCGCGCATTCTTCTGAGCAGTGTCATACAACCCTTTGGCCCCAAACACGGGGACGGCTTCGCGGTCACCTCCGACGCCAACTACCAGGTGATGTGGGCCCAGGACGCCTTCCGCGTACAAACCACCAACAAACAGTGGGGCATCGACTTCATCGCGGCCAACATCGAGGCGCCCACCACCTGCCTGCATTATCCCAACATGCGGCAGTTCATCCGAGAGCTCAGGCGCGGCTACGACTACGTCGGCATCGCCTTCGTGTCTCCCACCAGGCACAAGATGGAGGCAATGGTTCGAGCGGTAAGGCTCCATGCCCCGCAGACCAAGGTCATCCTGGGTGGCTACGGCACGGCGCGGGACGAGGGTCTCGCAGAGCTGGCCGATCACATCTGCACCGGCGAGGGCGTGGTCTTCATGCGCAGGCTCCTGGGCGAGGACGAGTCCGCGCCCCTGGTTCAGCCCGACATCGTGCAGAGCCAGCGCCTGTTCTCGCTGCCCATGCCGGGCAAGACGGGCTTTCTCTTTGCGGGCCTGGGCTGTCCCAACGGTTGCGATTTCTGCGCCACCAGCCAGTACTTCAATCGCAAGCACATACCCTTCTTGAAGACCGGCGATTCCATGGTCGAGGCGATCCACGCCATGCGCCGCCGTCACCCGGGTATGGTCAACTTCACCATAACCGACGAAGACCTGTTGCTGAATGAGAAGCGGGGACGTCAATTCCTGGAGGCCATGCGCGCCTCCGACCTGCCCCCGCTTTCCCTGACCATCTTCTCCTCGGTCAAGGCGCTCAGTCAGTTCACCGCCGGCGAGCTGGTGGAGATGGGCGTGGACCTGGTCTGGGTGGGCTATGAAGGTCAGCGCTCCGGCTACGGCAAGCAGGTGGGCCGCAGCTACGCCGATCTTTTTTCCGACTTTTCCGCCCACGGTATCAGCGTGCTGGCCTCGGCCATCATCGGCAGCGATTATCAGACCGAGACCATCGCCCGACAGGAATTCGAAGACCTGATGGCCCTGGAGCCCGCGCTCCAACAATTTCTCATCTACGGCCCGAGCCACGGCACGCCCCTGTACACGCGCCTCAAGGCAGAGGGCCGACTCAACGAAGAGTTCATGCGCATGCCGAGCAAGGTCGACGGCTTCAGTCTGGTCTTTCGCCACGATCACTTTCAGGTGGATCAGATCGAAGACCTTCAGAAGGACCTGTACCGGGAGGCGTATGCCCGCCTGGGACCTTCGGCGTTCCGCATAGTGGCCAACTGGTTCGAGGGCTACCGCAACCTGCAGGACGATTCCAGACCCCGCGTCCGGGAGAAGGCGCGCCGCTATGGAGTAGACAGCCACCAGAGCTTGCCGGCCCTGGTCGGCAGCCGCCGCTTCGCTCCGACCGCCAGCCGGGATTGGCTGGTCAAGCTGGAACGGGACATCGTGGGCGCTCTGGGCCCCATGACCCCCGAGCAGCGGCGCATCGCGCGCATTGTACCCATCATGTTCCGGCTGACGCGCCTTGGCATGGCATATGGCATCGGACAGCAACCCAGGCTGGCCCGGCACAGCTATCGCCGGCCCAAGCTTTCCTTTGGCCTCCTGAAGAAACTCCTCCACAGACCCCTGGCCGATCGAGCCCTCACGGCGGCGAGGCAGGTGGCGAGATTTTAGACCTTGAAGGACGAACTCACAAAAGATTCCTCGCTTTGATGTCGAGGTACTGACCGATGGCGACGGCGGAGTACTCCCCGGGGAGGGCGTCGAGGGCCATGACTCCGGCGTGGCGCAACATTGAGAGCCCCTCCCTCCGCTCCAGCAAAATATCCGCCGCCGCGGCGTGGTGGAACGATTCTCCCACCGTGGACGGAACCACCATCACCTCCTCCTCAAGAGAGGGCTCCTTGAAGAAGAGGCACAGGGGGAGGTGCCGCTGCCCCAGGCTCTGAGTGTACGCGCGGATCAGCCGCTGATCTTCGCCGGGCACCAGGTGAGTCATGAGGAGGATCAGCGACCGGCGCCGCACCCTTGTCATCACCTGCTTGAAGGCTCTCCGGTAATTGGTGGCCACCTGCTGCGGCTCGATATCGTAGGCCGCGTGCACCAGGGCTTCCACCGAACCCCTCCCCCGACCGAGAGGAACATACCGCTTGACCGTGTCCGAAAACAGCAACGCCCCCACGTTATCACCCTTCTGCTGGGCGATATGCCCCAGGATTATGGCGGTATTCAGGGCGTAGTCGAAATGACTCAATCCCCCGGTTGTCTGGCGCATCATCCGGCCCATGTCGATCATGAACATGATGTTCTGGTTTCGCTCCTGCCCCATCTCGCGAACGATGAGCTTGCTCAACCGGGCGGTGGTCTTCCAGTCGATGCGCCGAGGATCGTCTCCCTGGCGATACTCCCGCATTCGCTCGAACTCGGTTCCGTCACCCTTCATTCGCGTGGCGCGGATTCCCAGCTCGGCCAGGCTGTTTTGTCGGGCCAACAGCTCGAACCTCCGCAGGGCCTCGATGTTCGGAAAAACCTGGATCTCGTCGGCGAGTTCGAACCTCCTCACGATCCGCCACAGCCCCAGCAAACTCGAATGCCTCACCCACACACCGTCGAACGAGAACTTCCCCCTTCTGCCGGGAGTGAAACGGTACTCCGTCTTCACGGTCTTCCACGGTGGCAAGATTACCCTGAGCGCCCCGGAAGGAGACACCGACCCATCCACCGGCGGCTCGTCCACAATTTCCGCAAAGAGCTTCTTCGCGGAGAGGTTTCGGACCGACAGGGTCACAGAGTTCTCGGTTCCCACCGAGAGCACCGAGCGCACCTTGCGAGTGATCTCCACGGGGGTTCTTGTTCCGGTCAGCCGATCCGCTATGGCCACCGTCAGGAGCATCGCCGTGGGGAGCATTCCCACGATCAGCGGGATGCCCATCACCGTTACGGCGACCGGCCCAAGTGAAGCGGCGAACAACAACGCCACGAACCGCAGAGAAGGCGTCATCCCCTTGGCACCTCCACCGAATCGAATACCCGTTTGAGAATATCGTCGGGTCGAACCTCCTGGATCACTGCGTCCGGCGTGATTCTAATCCTGTGTCTCAAAACCATCGGGGCGAGGTGGAGCACATCATCCGGCGTGACGTAATCCCTGCCCCTCACGGCGGCGCAAACACGCCCGGCGGTCAACAGGGACACGGACGCCCTCGGGGAGGCACCCACTGCTATCCCCGGCCAGTCGCGTGTCGCGGTGACGATCTTGGTGATGTAGTCAATCACCCTGGGCTCGATCTTCACCTTCTTGCACGCCTCGATGATCCGGAGGATGGCCTCCCTGTTCATCAGGGGACGCACACCGAGCGCCTCCATGTCGAACAGGTCGACTCCGCGCTCGTACCGCTCCAGGATTTTGCTCTCCTCCGCCTGGCTCGGGTAGTCCATCAGGAGCTTGAACATGAAGCGATCCACCTGCGCCTCAGGAAGAGGGTACGTACCCTCGTATTCCAGCGGGTTCTGCGTGGCAATTGTCACGAACGGCTGTTCGATGGGGTACGTCCTCCCGTCGATGGTCACCTGCCGCTCCTGCAGGCATTCGAGCATCGCCGACTGGGTCTTGGGCGTGGCGCGGTTGATCTCGTCCGCAAGGAGAATGTTGGTGAACACCGGCCCCGGACGAAACACGAACTTCTGATCCTTCATGTCAAAGACCGAATGACCCACCAGGTCTCCGGGCATGAGATCGGGAGTGCACTGCACCCTGCTGAATTTGCAGGAGAGCACCCTTCCGAGCACAATGGCCAGCAACGTCTTGCCCAGCCCCGGGGGGCCCTCGATCAGCACGTGGCCGTGGGCGAACAGGGCGAGCATGGTCCCCTCCACAACATCGTCCTGGCCCTCGATGACCTTGGCGACCTCTTCGCGCACACGTTCGAATTCTTGCTTGATTTCAGTGGGATTCATCTTCTTTTCCCCTTGCTGCTTCGCGCCAGCGTCCGCTGGCAATCGGCCATCTTCTTGATGAGGAAGGCGTGTTTTTCCAGATCTTCCTCGCCTCTTTCCAGCTCTTTTAGCGCCTGTCGGATCACGGTCTCCGCCTGTTTCCTGGTTTCGCCGTCCACTCCCCTCCCCTTCAGGGTCAGCTTGAGAAACTCCAGGCTCCAGGCGAGCGCCCACGTGCTCTTCCCGGCGCGCATATAGAAATCGCCCACGTCGCGGGCGAGGGTGGTCACCTCACGAACATCGACCAGCGGGGGCGCCACGGCGGGGCGTCCGATACGGGATGTTCGCCACCAGTACAGAAATAAAATCAGTAAAAGAATCTGCAGAACCACCGGCCTCCATCTCCCGGATCCGAGCAAGACCATGAGGGAGGGATCCGGCTTCACCCCCTCGTGAGACTCGTCGAAGGCCCACACCTTGTCTCTGCCCACCTCGTCCAGAAGTGCCGCAACGAACAGGTGCGACCGCTTCCAACCCAGTGATCGGTTGTCCAGGATCTCGCAGTCTGCGATCTGGATCAGGGTCCCCGATCCGTAGCCCTCCACCGACACGGCGCTCTCGCCCCTCTCCCCCGTCAACATGCTGTGCGCGCCGTACTCGGCCAGGGTCATCTCGCCGTCCATCATGTGTCCGAAGGGAAGCACCTCCCGAGGCGGATCCACTTGATAAGGCATGTACGTCAACGTGGATGCCACCAACTCCTCGTATTGCTCCCACTTGCTCACCGCCCACATCCCCTCCGGCTCGAACGACGCTATGGGTTCGCCCTCGTCCCCGTGGACGGGATGCGCAACGATCAACGTTCCGCCCGAACTCGAAACCCAGTCCATCATGTCGGCGCGGTGTGATTCGGGGACATTGCCCGTGGGTGAAAGCACAACGAGGACGTCCACGTCATCGGCCAGCGTGGATGCCCTTCCCAGCACGCGGCGAACGTCCTTGGCATCGCGCTCAAGCAAATCGTGAAAGATGGAGAACCCGGGAGGACGGGTGCTCGAGGACGGCAGCTCCAGGTAAGACATAGGGGGATCCGGCCTCCACAGGACGAGCATGACCACCCACAGGGCGAGCCCGAACCACCAGAAGTGCTCAGATCTCAATGTTCGTCGCCTACCCAAGCTCTTCCTCCACAATTTTCGCGCACTGTCGCCAGTGTTCCTCCATGGGCTCCCTCGCGCCGAAGAACAGGTCCTCAAAGACCCTCATCAGCCTTCCCGCGGCCTCGTGCGGACCCTTCTTCTTTTTGGTGCTCGCAACGATAGTCCAGTTGGTGGTCGAATGGTCCAGCGCGGTATAGCCCGCGTGATGCAGCCGCGAGATCCCCGAGAGGTAGGCCCATCCCACGGCTGTCTTGTAATCGCCGTTGGCCGCTGCCTGTGCCGCCCTCTCCATCATTGTGGCCGCAGGGATTGCCGAAACCTCGGAAATACGAACCGCGCGCGGATCAATTGGCCCCTCGACGTCCATGATATCCTGATCCATGCGCTTCTCCCGAGCCAAGATCGCCCTCGCGATGAGGAAGATGATCAGACCCAGCGCCACCGCCGCAAGGAGGTACCCGAATGGAGTGGCCATGGCCCCGAGGGCGCCGCAATTACAGCTCCCGATAGCATCCCCACAGCCGCAACTCCCCGGGGAGCCCCCACAATCACACCCCGCCCCCGGTGAGGATCCGCAATCGAACCCGGTGTCCGGTGGCGGCGGCGCTTTACCCGGACCGTCCGAGCCCGGCGCAGGCCCTCCCCCGCAACCACCGCTTCCCGAAGGACGATTTGCCTCGGGAGGCAATTCTCCATTCGAAGGTTTCGGCTGGTAACCGCATCCGTCGCTCCCACCATCCCCCTTTTTCCGTTCCTTCCCGGGGCGACCTTCTCCCTCCATCGCCCTCCCCCGACCGGGTCGGGAGCCCGAGCGAAGGCGCGACTGTTTGGGCGCCCTCAGCCAGTCGTAATCCGGCGGCTCGGTTATCCGGTCGATCTTCTCGCCGACGGCCTCGTTGTTCGGAGCATCCGCCATGAGTTGCGGCGCGAAGAAAGCAAGCGCGACCAGCGCAGCGGATATCCTGAACCATACTCCGGTCACCTAAGCCACCTCCTCGTCGGACGGGATCCTCGAGGCCGTGGCCTTCAGACCCAGCTCCAGATCCCATCCCTCCCCTCGGATTCGCGCATCGAGGTACAGGAAGAACCAGCTCAGGGTTCCCACCGGAGTGATTGCCAGGAGAGCCAGCATCCATACTCCCAGCTTGAGAGGCTCGTTGAAAACCGCCTCTGAGAAGAGCCCGTCATCGGTCCACAGGACGAGGATATTGCCGAACAGGAGCTCCAGAACCAACATGATCCCCAGGAGGATCGTCACAATCAACAGCAACAGCAGTATGTCCATACCGAACGCGCTCGCTCCCCCTCGACGCCGGAGCCCGCGCCGTCGCAGCCCAAGACTGTGCCCCGAAAGCCGTTCGAGCAACACGATCATAGGCGTGAAGGCCCAGCGAAGCCGCAGCAAATACCCGACGATGATGGGCATCAGCGTGACAACGAGTATCTTCTGCCCGATCCGCCATATGAAGAGTTTGAACCACTCACCGCGATAAAGAGATATGGCTTCCTGTGCCGTCAACCTGTTCCCGAAGACGAGCTTGCTGGCCGTGAGGACCACGGCGCCCGTGGGAATGGACAATGTCATCCAGAAGAAACAGATGGAGATCCATGCCTCGCCGGTGAGGTAGTGAAGGCCCACCGCCGCCGCGACGAGGGGAACGCCGAGGACGGCCAGCACCGGGAAAATCACAGAGAGATGCGTCCGGTAGAAGAGCATGGCCAGGTCGATGATCTCGGTGACCTTCCGGGGGCGGATCTCGATGGTTGCGCTCTTTACCTTCATCGGCTTTCACCGACGCGCCCGGCGAGCATGAGGTACGAAATGACCAGCACCCAGAGGACCCCGCCCACGATGAACTTGATCATCGGCGCCGCCCCGGACGGCGACCAGAAACCCTCGAGCAACGCCGCCACAAGGAGCATGGCGGCCGCGCCTAGAACCACGTTGATCATCTGCCTGGACTTCATTTTCAGGGCGTCTACCCGGCTGTACGGTCCCGGATTTACCAGGATCATCCCCAGCTTGATCCCGGTGGCGCCGGACAGGACGATCGCCGTGAGTTCGAAGGCTCCGTGGCCGATGACGAAAGAAAGAAAGCTCTGTGAATAACCGGCAACGCAAATGTAGGCCCCCACCGCGCCGCCCATCACCCCGTTGAGCACAAGGAAGAAAATGGAGCCGAGGCCGAAGAAGGCGCCGGTCGCGAAGCAACGGAATGCTATGCCAACGTTGTTATGCACGTAGAACCCGGTCATGAGGGAGTCCTCACCCTCGGATCGTCCGCCCTGATGTCCCTCGGCGTACGCGTCGGTGAGCATCTCCAGCTGTGCGGGGTCGCTCAGGCTGTAGGCGATATCCGGGTCGTTGACGACCGCCCACGCGGTGATGACAATCGGCACAACGAAGAGCAGCGTCGCGGCGAGCACGTACCATTTCTGCGCCCGAACCGCGCGGGGGAAATCATGAGTGAAGAATTCAAAGAAGCGACGCCGGTCCGGTGAGGTTCGCGGTCTGAACTGTTTGTGTCCGCGAGCCACGATGGCGTTGAGATAGGACTCCACGTCGTCGCCGAGATCCTGGGATCGGGCCCGTGCCAGGTCGGAGCAGGCTATCCGGTAGAGATGAACGAACTCGTCCAGTTCGTGTTGAGCGATCTTGCCTGAACGACCGGTCTCCAGACGCCGCAACACCTGCTCGAGCCGTTCCCAACGCACGCGGCGCTGCTCCATGAAGTCCTGTTTGATCAACGCGCGCCTCCCGAGGCCCCTGGGATGGAGGTGGCCGTGGAGCGCCCGTACCAGGACGACCGCACTTCGTTACCCGCGAGGAGCATACCGGCGAGCACCAGCTCCGAACCCCCGCCTTCGATACCGAGCTTTTTCGCGACCGGATCTCCGAGTACGGCAGCGATCTCGTCAGCCCGATCCTCGGAGAACAGGTGCCTTCGCCTGAAGAACTCGTCTATGATCATCAGGTCCCTGTCCCTGATTCCAAGTTGCATCAACGCTCCTGCCGGGATCTCCACGGGATTCAACGGCAGGGGCGGCAGATCCCGCAGGGGCGAGCGCTTCTCCCTGATCACCATGGTGTCGGCCGCGAGATCGCCCAGGCGCCGCTGTGTTCCGGTGAAGAACATGGTCAGAACCCCTGCGGCGTAGAAAAAGGGGAAGATGTCGGCGGCCCGCAGGAAGTTCCGCATGGCGCTGCGCACGAAATCAATGGACACGCCGTCTGTACGCACCACCCGAATTCCGAGGGCCTTCTTGCCGGGCGTCACGCCGTTGAATCGCCACTCCAGGAGGGTGTTGTATCCCCACTCCACCACGAACGCGAGGATCAGGACAAGGCCCGCAGACAGACCCTCCGACGCCCATGATGTGGTCATCACCAGGATCGTGCTCACCACGGAAATGACCCCCGCCCTTATCAGGAGATCCAGGAGGTAGGCCATCATCCGCGCGCTCACCCCCGCCAGCTCGAACTCGAACTGGATCTGCTCGGGGGTCTGCACCGAGACCTTCTCCGAAATCCTTTTCACCGGGGCGAGGCTGCCTACCTGATTCATCCGCACAGTTTACTCATGTTTGCCGATATTCCAATGCTGTTCTATTCTTCACAAAACAACACAAGGAGTTGACCATGAGATTTATACTTTGTGTACTCGCGTCCCTCTGGCTCCCAGCGGCGATCGCCGGGTGCTCCACGAGCGACCCCGACACCAACGACGCGGGCACCGACGGCGGCGACGACGCCTCCACCGACACGGACGCCGACACGGACACCGATGCGGACACCGACTCGGACACGGATCTTGTTTGCACGGGCGAGACCTACGACGGCGACTTCGAAATTGCCACGGCGGAAGACCTGGCGGAAATAGCCGGTTTCGAGGAGATCACAGGAAACCTGGAGATCTCCTGTATCGATTGTACGGATATCGACATGCTGGGATGCCTGGAGACCATCGGTTTCAACCTCTACATTCTCGACAACGATGTGCTCGAGAACCTGGACGGGCTCGAAGCGCTCACCTCGACCATCACTGGTAACCTGGCCGTGAGAAACAACGACTACCTCACCGACATGAGCGGACTGAACGGCATCACCGAGATCGGCAACCAGCTCTGGATCACCGTCAACGGATCCATGAACAACTGCCAGGCCACCGACTTCCGCGACGCGCTCACCTCATATGGCGGCGTCTGTATTGAGGGCAACCTGCCCGACACATGCGACGACGACCTTACTGATTGCTGAGTAGGCTGGGGCGAGGACACCCCCCCGCAAAGGTGCCAGGCACATTTAGCTATTCGGTGCACTCCCGGGCTTGATCAACATCCTTGACAAGGCGCTCAATAGAAAAACGCGGGTTTTCGCTTATCTCGTCGACAGTCTCACTCTTCGTAATAGCGAATTCACTCAGCCTGGCGGCAATTTTTCTGAGTTCCTCCGGCTGGTCTTTGACCTTGAGGGCTTCCTCGAAAAAAATAGCCCATGTTTGTTTGTAGACCAGCAGCTCCCGTTCGTTGCTGTACGAGGGTACTATTTGATCCCACACGTCAGGATCATCCTCTGTCTTCAACTCCCTCACCATGAGAAGCACCTTGAGAATCTCGTATTCAAATACCACCATTCGGGCAGCTACTTTCAGGATTTCTGCGTACGTGGGGGCTCGCTCCCTCACCAAACCGGACAAACCCAGGTTCAACGCACGTTCACTCTCGCAAACCCTGTGAGCCAGCTTGGAACCAACTCTGAACGTGACGTAATCACCGCATTTTCTCATCTTCGCAGAGAGGTCCAGCACTGCGGGAATGCGCGATGAACCGTTGGATGAATTGGCGGTGGCCAGCGCCGCCTTTCCGACAATGCGTAACTCGACTAGATTGTCATCGAGAGCCGACAGGTGGATGTCAGAATCGCCCCCGAAATCCATCCCACCATCACTCTCGTGCCACGAGATTAACCTGTCGATTCCTTCCAGGGCACACGGCGGCAGTTTTGACTGGTCATGGAAAAGCTCATCATTGTAGACGCGGTGAAGATATCTAACGGCCCAGCCCCGGTCGCATTCGCGGGTCTTCTCGAAAACTGCGGCGATGTTTCCTCTGCTCGAAAAACATGTGGGCTCCCTCCTCGCCAGCTCCTCCACAGTCTTCCAGCGATTGTTGATGGACCCAACCGACTCTTGGGGGAGTGCTCGCCAGGGACGAATCTGGGTGAAGTAGAAGAGGGCAGAGGTGCCAATCACACCCACGGTAACGACAAGAAGAAAAACCCTTTCAAAGTCGAATATGGTCTTTCTACGCGCCTTCATTTTCGCCCTTCAATCCATGTCCTACAAGGGTCCGATACACGGTCATGTCGGCACAGACGGCGACACTCGCGATTATCAAACCACCCACCACTCTCCATCCCATTTCGGCGAGCAAGAAAAGGATGTTGAACCCTCCATCCTGTTCGAACGGTTCAACCAGGTCCAGCACCACGGGAATGACAAACGTGAGCAACAGCACCGCTCCGTAAAACGGGGCCAGTTTATTATATCTGCCCCTCGCCAGCGCCACGGAAATTCTCTTGGCATCGCTAATTGTTTTTCCGCCCAGCACAATCAGCGGGATCGCGAGGGACCACCGACTCCAGAAATACGCCGTCGCACCAAGAGAAAACAGCCCGATCAAACCGGTAAACAACCACAGGGTTACTTCCTCAACCAGATCCTCGCCAATTCCATACATGACCACGATCGGAAGGACTACGAGAAGAACAACGACCGCAAAAAGCATCATCATCGGCCACACTCTCGGCAGCAACCTGAACCCTCCGAGGAGGGTGGCAATCTGGCTTCTGGGAGGTTCTTCTTGTGTGCCGACGACGTTGAGGACGACAACGGCGCCGGCAGAGGCGGCGCAGTGTAGGATCGAGGATACAGCGCTGTAGACGAGCATAAGACCCAATTTGAGCGACCATTCCTCCATGCTTCCGGTGGGTAAGTGATCCATCGCAGAGGTGGTCATGGCCACCATTGAAGACAGTGCGAAAATTATCCAGATGTGGCCGATTCCACTTCTCCACAGAACAAACATGCGCTTGAGCAACGCGCCCGGGCCGATTTCCAACGGCGCTCGGTTTTCCTGGGGAAGAGGCCCCGAGCGATCGGGCGGCAAGCTATCGTTGATCACGCCGGGCGAGGCCTTGTAATATTCGTCGATCTTATCATCGGTTTTATCGGTCATTAACCGGCCAGTCGCTCAGGGGAGAATCACATTGTTCCGTTTCTCGATGGATCTAACATGAACCGCAGTTTGGTGTAAGCAAAGTGACTCTGGCTCTCTTTAGCCTTTTCGAATGTCTCGGAGTCTTTGGTTCGAAGGCAACCTGCCCGACACATGCCCCGACGACCTTACTAACTGCTGAGTAGGCGGTATTGGGGGATTTCAAGGCGGACAGACGTCAAACGACATCCTTTCACTCGGCAGCTGCGGCCTCCCTCAGGACCGTGGGCTTCCCGTCCAGGATCTCGAGCACCTGCACCGGCCCTCCGTAGTGGGCCGACATCCCGACGTCGATTCGCCAGACCTCGCCGCCGCAGGCCGCGTTAATCCCCTGTTCCTGAACCGTGTGACCGACCATCATTCGGGTGCCTTTCACCAGCGAAAGGGCTTTAGACAGCACCGCGCAGGCCTCCTCGTCCGGATTCTCATCCCCCGAGTATTTGCGGGTCCAGATGGGCGCGTCCCGGTGCTCCAGGATCTGCGGCAACTCTTCCACCTCGCCCGCCACCCACGCCCTCGCCTCGCGGTTGATCCTCTCGATGCCGTATTCGGCGTGCTCCAAAAGAAGCCCCGCGTGCACGAAGACGTTCTTTCCAACCATCAGTACCACGTTGCGCCTCTCGAAATTCTTCGCGACCCACCCGCCCGGCAGCATCGCCGAGGCCCTGCCCCGCTGGACCTTCGGGAAGGAGGCAATACGCAGCGGATTGGGGGACGCGTCGCCACGCTGTCGAAAGGAGAGGAAGGCGCCGGGCACTATATACCGGAAGTTCCCCGACACGTTCATAAACTCGTGGTTACCCAGCAGGTGGTGGAAGGCGCCGCCCGCCCCGGCCGCCTCCCCGGTGAGCCGCTCGAAGAGATCGAGGATCTCGCACTCCCCGTTCCCCCGATCCAGGATATCGCCGGTCTGGACCACCACCGTCTCGCCGCCTATCCACCTTTCCTTCTCGTCGATCAATCCCCCCAGCCTGAGGACTTTGATCGTAGCGCCCAGATCCCCGTGGAGGTCTCCGATGGCGACGATCCGCCGCGCGTCGGGCAGGCGGGTCGGGATAAGAGAGGGCTCTTCGATCGCCGATCTCGTCCCGGAGGGTGGGGGCGTCTCGGGGGCGCTTCGGCAGGCTCCCAACGACGCGGCGAGCGCGAGCGCCAGTACGTACCTTCGAAGCAGTGGGGGCATTTTCATTGCTCGATCAGACTCGAAACCGTGACGATACTGTTGTCTTTTGACATCTTGTTCTCCTGTCACGACTTTCGATCAACACTGCCCCCGCACAGGTACCCTACCCCTCGAATGCCCCTCCACAATTTGGGCAGCGGGAGTTGGCTCCAAGGTTGAACTTGGTGGAGCAGTAGGTGCAATTGACGAGATTCACAGGCACTACGGTCACGCCACCACTGGAGGCTGCCTGCCCGGGCGCGGGGGGCGTCACGGTCCCGACTGTCTTTGCCACATTGACCATCATAGCAATGGCCTCGGACACCATCGCTACCGGGTCGGCCATCTCGTAAGCGTTATCGTCGAAACCCACATCGATCGACTCCCTGAAAATGTAGAATCGGGTCAGCCGCAACCGCTCTATCGTCTCGACGATCTGGTCCGCGACCGGCAGGGATGCCAGTATGGCGAGGCTGTTGCTGACTTCGGCCTTGCCGCCCTCGATGAACACACCCTTGCCGACGAAGACCCTGATCTCGTCATCGTCGCCCCAGTCGTCGTCGTCGTCGTCCGAATGCACCGGGATCTTCTCGAGATCCCATTCGAGCTCCAGATCGTCGATCGGGGTTGCGCACTTCATCTCCAGGTTTACCCAGCCCATGTCCAACTCGTACTTGACCCGCACCGGAACGTCATCGAAACGCGCACGCAGTTCCAGGTCGTCCTCGTCCATCATCTCCTTGACCGAGGGTTTCTCCAGTTTGGTTCCGATGTCGGCCAGAAATTCCTTGCCGACAGCCTTCTTCTTGTCGTCATCCCAGCCACGGAATCCCCCGAACCGTTTGGGCCACGGCGACGCTGCGCCCTTCTCAGCCGCCGGTTCGGCAACCTGATCATCGACCGGTTCCTTTTTCTTGCCCCCGAAGAGTCCGAATAGTCCCATGACAATCCCCTTTCATATCGATCTGTTCTTATTGTTGATCGAGAGAATACGTGCATCCGGATCCAGTTGCAAACCACCCTCGTCCCGCGGCGTAAACACCGCGGCCAGGATGCGCTTTCGCGCAAGCCCAAGGGCTTCAAGGGCGCGGCATTTTGTTGTCCAGTGCCTCTTCAATCGAAAATTGGCGGGTTGCGGCGAGCAACTGTACGCGAGGACAAGGAACGACGACGACGGCGTGGCACCGCCACGTCGAGGAGGAGTGACGCAGTGATCGTGGACAGGGGCCGCTGCTTACCCGTCAAGAAGAGGTTGAAGCGGCACTAATACTGGAGGAATCCCCGGCCGGTTTTGCGACCGAGCCAACCCGCCTCCACGTATTTGATCAGCATGGGGGAGGGACGGTACTTGGGATCGCCGAGCCCGTCGTGGAGCACGTTGGCGATGGCGAGAACCGTGTCGAGGCCGATGAGGTCGGCAAGCGCGAACGGACCCATTGGGTTGTTGAGTCCGAGCTTGATCGACGTGTCGATGTCCTCGATTGTGCCCAGCCCTTCCGTGTGCGCGAAGCAGGCCTCGTTGAGGTAGGGAATGAGCAACCGGTTGACGATGAATCCGGGGAAGTCCTTTGACACGGTGGTCGTCTTGCCCCAGGTCTGAGCCAGCTTGACCACATCCTCGAATACCGCGTCGTCGGTCTGCAGCCCGGGGATCATCTCCACAAGCTTCATCACGGGCACCGGGTTCATGAAGTGCATGCCCACCACCTTGTCGGGACGTGAGGTGGCGGCGGCCATCAACGTGATGGATATGGAGGACGTGTTGCTCGCGAGGATCGCCTCGGGCTTGATCGCCTCGTCCAGCCCCTTGAACAGCTTGAGCTTGAGGTCGATGTTCTCGGTGGCCGCCTCGATGGCGATGTCCACGTCCTTGAAGTCTGCTATCCCCTCAACCGGATGAAGATTGGCCATGATCTTGTCCACGGCGGCCTGCTCCATCCTGCCCTTGGCGACAGCCTTGCCCAGCCTCTTCTCGATTCCGCCCAACGCTTTCTTGACGATATCGATGTTGAGGTCCGCCATGAGCACTTCGCACCCGGCGGCGGCAGCCACCTGGCAGATCCCCGCGCCCATCTGACCGGTTCCCAGTACGCCTATTTTCTTGAATTCCATTTATTCCTCCTAAAAACCTAAAAACCCTGCGTAGCTTCACGCGAAGCAGGGCTACAGACGAATTGTTCTACATTCGTTCGACGATCATGGCGTTGCCTTCGCCGCCGCCGATGCACAGAGTGGCCAGTCCGTACTTGCCCTTGTTGATGTTCAGCACGTTCAACAGCGTGGCCAGAATGCGAGTCCCCGAGGCGCCGACGGGGTGACCGATCGAAATGGCGCCGCCGAGGGGGTTCACAATATCCGTGCTGAGATTGAACTCGCGCATGCACAGCAAAGTGACCACCGCAAATGCCTCGTTGATTTCCCAGAAATCGATATCCTCTGCCTTCAGGTCGGCGGCCTTGAGGGCGTTCTTGACAGAAATGGGCGGGGCCAGCGGGAAACGTCTTGGCTCCACAGCGCCGAATCCCCAGGAGACGATACGAGCCAGAGGCGTAAGACCGTTGGCCTTGACGCCCTCTTCTGTGGCCAGAACGACGGCGCCGGCGCCATCGTTGATGGACGAGGCATTACCCGCGGTCACGGTTCCACCGTCACGGTTGAAGGCGGGCTTCAGCTTGCGCAGCTTGGCTTCGTTGAAGATATTGGGACCTTCGTCCTTGTCGAAAACGATGGGATCGCCCTTGCGCTGGGGGATCTCCACGGGAACCAGCTCCCACTTGTTGAGCCCCTCGGCAGTGGCCTTCTGGGCGCGCTGGTAGGACATCACCGCGTAGTCGTCCTGATCCTCGCGGGAGACGTTCTCCTCCTTGGCGGTCAGGTCGCAGCACATCCCCATGTGGATGTCGTTGTAAACATCCCACAGGCCGTCGTTGACCATCATGTCCAGCATCCCCTTCTTGGGGACATTCATGCGGTAGCCGGCGCGCGCCTGTGGCAACGCATAAGCTGTGCCGGTCATATTTTCCATGCCACCTGCCACCATGACGTCGGCCTCGTCGAGCATCATGCCGCGAGTAGCCATGATCACCGACTGGAGACCCGAGCCGCACACCTTGCCGATGGTGGTGCATGGAACCTTCACTGGACCCTCGGCGCCTATCCACGCTTGCCGGGCCGGATTCTGCCCGAGCGCGCCGGTCAGGATGCAGCCCATGTAGCACTCCTCCACCGCGTCGAGTTTGACGCCGGCACGCTTGACGGCCTCGCCAATGGTGAGCGCGCCGAGCCTTGTTACTGGAACCGTGGCCAGGCTACCCTGAAACTCGCCAACCGGTGTGCGTACTGCCGAACAGATGAAAACGTCTTTCTTGGACATGGGCCCTCCTTGCCTGATTCATTGGTCGTCTTATCGACCAACCTGTTTTGTCATCGTAGATGCCTAGATAGTATGATTTATCTCATTCTTCAATTGCGTTGAGTCTGGAGTGCAGATTTTGACTCCAGGATCCTTCCGTGTCCAGCAAATCCACCATTCGCAGCAGCTCGTTCCGCTGCTTTCGATATGCCGGTCCCCTGAAATGAAAGTAGATTGCCCCCGCCGTGTTGGCCCTGATACTCATGGGTGAGGCCTTTATCATCCGCATTATCTGGGATTCCAGGTGCAAGAGAGCTTCCGGATCTCCTGCGTTTGCGGCAGTGGCCGCCACCACGGAGACGTCCACGGCCACGGGATCGATGTAAGACAGCTCGAACTCGGCAAGCTTCGGGTGGTCGTCTCTGGCAACGAAGATCAGGGCCGGTTCGCTCCAGTACACGAGCATCCAGTCATCGTTCCGTGCAAGAAAACCGTGGGTCACATGCCCGGGAATGTTGGACGCCATCACCCACGCGACGCCGTCCGCAGCCCGCATCTCATCAAAGACATCGGCATTATGCTGGGAACGAAATGCCTTCTCCAGATACTCGGGGGGGTAGATGATGTCGTTTCGGCCATCGATTGTGACAAGCACCTGCGGCCACATCTCCCAGATCAGATAACCGCCCAGATTGAACGCGTTGGCCACCTTGCCGCCCAGCCGGTGCTCCCGTGCAAACTCAACTGCGCCCGTGGGATAGCGATCGGGCATCTCACCCAGCCCCACACCGAATGAATTTCGCAGCACCATCAAACCGCACATTCCGATCATCGCGACCAGCAGCATGCCCGCCCGCGCTCTCCTGAACATGACCGACCCCGAAGAAGCCGTTGCCTCACCGGGGCTCAAGGCCATGACGAGCACCAGGGCCGACTGGATGGACAGGTACGGGATCCACCGGATGCTGTCCGCCAGGGTGAAGCAGGCAAACAGGAGCATCAGGACCCCATGCGCAACACCGGCTTTCGAATCGTCTCCTCCCCTCAAGCGATGCGTGATCCAGGCGACGACCCCCGCGACGAAGAGAGCTACCGTGACCGGAAAATCTATCAGAAGAGTTAACGGCCCTACCCTCACCCAGTCGCTGATCATTTCCCGCATGATCTCGCTTTTCGCCATGGGAAAGCTTGTCGTGTAGAGGTGAATCCCGCCTGGATTGCACATCACAAGGAGCCCGGCAGCCATCAATCCCAGGGTGAATATCGCTGCGGTACGCCGGGAAACGCGACCGCGCAAAGCAAAGATCCACATGAGGCCCGTATGAACGGCAAACACTCCCAGACCCACCAGAACCGCCCGATGCAGAAGAGCCCAGATCCATATTGTGAGAACCGCCGGAATGATCGGGCGCACCATCTGACCGATGCTACGGGGTGAAATCATCCTGCGCGCAGCGCGCTCCAGAAAGACAACCAGCACGGGATACAGCATCAGCGAAAACAGCAGCGGACGCTCCACGATCCTGTATTGCACTGCGGCCACCGCCAGGCCCCCGGCGATGAGCACGATGAGAGGATCCCTGCGACCAGTGGGCGTTACCAGGAAAGCTCCCAGCATGATGAACAGGACCAGCAGACCCTTGAGAATCGCAAACCAGGCAAAACCCAGGGCGTGAAAGCCCTCGTAGAAGATGATACCCGCGATCAGGTCTTTGTAGGGCCAGGGCTCGCCGTTGAAGCTGTGGGAAAAAATATCCGTGCCAATGGTTGTCCAGTGCTCCACGGCGACCTTCCCTATCGCCATGTGCCACCAGACATCCCAGCCCCCGGTGGGGGTGAGCCCCAGATAGGCCGCCGAGCACAGGGCGAACACCCCGACCACCCTCCAGCCGGCGAGATCCAGACCGGGTGTCGTCAACTGTTCACGGTCGTTGTCAGTCATTGGGCTTCTCATGAAGGGCTACATGCGTCCTGCGCTTCGCTGATTACTCGTAAACGACAAACGATTCGAAATCCACGTCCTCACCCATGATCCACAGCCCTCCATATCCCGACATGTCGGACCACAATTCGACCCCGCCCACATAAGCCGTCGCGTTGTCACCGATCTCGTTGCTGAAGTAGCATCGCAAGTCGTCTGCTCCGTCGTAGAACACCCGGATACGGCGCCATACACCCTCCCGCGGGCCGTCGTCACCGCTCGCAACGCTCTCTACAATATCATACGGCCAGGGGCCCACGACGTTCTCGTCATACCTGTCCACCGTCAGGTAACCCGTATTCCATATCAGCGTACAAGCCCACCACCAGGTATCGCCGCCATCTTCCTGGACCGAGAACAGAATACTGGTGCTGCTGGGATCGTAGGCCGGCTCCGGCCCGGTATAATGGAACACCACCTCTGCCGAGAACGCCCCGCCGCCCCAGCTGTTCCCGGTGTTGTAGTAACGACCCTCGGTTGTCGCGGCCGAGCCGTTCACCGCATCGCCGGTCGAAGTCCACGAGGCGCCGTCAGAGGTCCAGCCGCTCGGTCCGGGATGAAATGACTCGAAGAACGCGATCTCGTTCAACATACCCGTGCTCCAACTCGCTTCGCACGCGTCGCCCATATCGTCGCCGTCGGAATCGGCCTGACTCGTGTTGGGGTAAGTCGGACAGTTGTCGCAGTTGTCGTCGACGCCATCGCCGTCTTCGTCGTGCCCGTTGCCGACACATTCGGTGTCGGTATCGCTGTCGGTATCCGAGTCGGAATCCGAGTCGGAATCGGAATCACTATCGGTGTCGCCGTCGGTATCGCCGTCGGTATCGCTGTCGATATCCGAGTCGCCTGCGCCGGTGATCTTGAGTTCATCCACGTTGGTAATCACAGAGCATCCGGCAAGCAACAATACGAAAAACGCATATGTCATCAAGCGAACCATCGCTAGTCTCCCTGACCGAACAGCATTACCCATATCTGAGGCTCCGTCGCGGACGAATTGTAGGCGTACCCGATACCGGTGTGGTTCGTGTCCGGATTCATGAACCGGGCACAGTGCTCGGGTGCCGCGATCATGGCTTCGGCCACGATCTGCGCGTCCGGGTTGAACGCGATACTCTCGCCGGTGAAGACGCCGTCGTATTCAGCGTTCTCCACCCGCTCCTCCGGGGTGTCGCCGAGCGGACCGCCCGGGCTGTCGTGACCGGTGGTGTCGTTGTCGACGAGCCACTTGGCGTGGACCCGGGCTGCGCACTGCAAGTGGTACTCCATGTCCAGCGGCGATGTCGCGTCGAAATACCCCTCTGTACCGCAGTCTACGCCGGATGCCCGGAATACGTTCAACTCGTCTAGCAGCACGGCCTCCTTAGCGGCCCAGTCGGTATTCCAGTCCTCCACGCTGGGATCGCATTCCAGCGCGTCGGTATCGCTATCGGAATCGCTATCGGAATCGCCGTCGGAATCGCTGTCGGTGTCGGTGTCGGTGTCGCCGTCGGTGTAGCCGGTGATCCTGAGTTCGTCCACGTTTGTGATCGCAGAGCACCCACCTATCACTGCGATTATAGAAACCAGTAACCATCGCATTTTCAGAACCTCCCCCCGACGGTCACTACCCCACCGCCCGCCGACGAAGGCGTCAGCGCGACCGTCGTTGCCGATTCGCCATCGTCCTCCACGAAGTACGCCACCACACCGGCCAACACACCGGCGGCCGCGACCCCGATCAGCACGTCGGTCAGCGGCCCCAGGGTCTGAATGGCATTGATGTCATCAATGGTCGACTCCGGGCAGGTGATGCCGTTGCACTTGCTGCGGACGTCCTTCTCCTTGGTCAGCGCGAGTGAGCCGGTGATTCCAGCCCCGATCGCCGCGGCTCCACCGATGCCGAAAAAGACCCATGTCCAGACCCGACCGCCGGGCTCCGCTGGTTCCCCGGGCACCACCGGACGCGGGGCGCCCGGTTGCGGCTGAGGCACCCCACCGTTCAGTCGCCGGATCGATTCGCGCACCTCGGGCTTGGCCGGGACCGGGGCCGGCGTCTGCGACCCCTCGAGCTGCGCGATCTTCTGCTCGATCTCTGCTCTGTCGGCAGCCGGGATCTTGGCCCCGCTCTCGTCCAGGAACTGCCGGAAAGCTTCCGCCGCCAGACCGGTATCGCCGTTGCCAATATGGACCGTCCCAATGTTGTAGAGGTAGGCCGGATCGTGGGTCAGCTGGTAGGCGCGCTCGAACTCTATTAATGCCAGCCCAAGCTTTCCCTTTTCGTTGTATTTGTAGCCCGCCTCGTAGTGCTTGCGTGCCAGCCCCTTGTTCGCCGCGCCCTTCATTTCTCTTCTCAGTCTCTTGATCTCCGCCTTCGCATTTTTTCGCTCGGCAGCGCGGAGCTGCCTGGCGCCCTTGCGCAGGTACGCCTCGTAGGCATCGATTGCCCGACCGTAGTTCTTGAGGGCCTCGTGGATTTTGGCGATGTCTGGTAGGTATTCGTAGTTCGGGTTCAGGGCATAAGCACTGTCGAACTCGCTGATTGCCTCGGCGTACTGGCTGTCCTTGAAGAATATCCTGCCGCGCTTGACGTGGTACTCCGCCTGGATCTCGTTATCCTGGGCTCCTGCCGGCGCAACCACAGCAAGCTGCAGGACAGCAGCAGTCACCGCGAAACACATCACGCACCGACGCCCGATCGAGCCCCCCATCTCCGCCTCTCTTCCTCGATATTCTTGAAACACCATGACCCATATAATACCTTAATACTCGATCATCGTCGACAGACATCCAGAACGTCCAGAACACACGTGCACGCACGCCCTTTCGAAATTTTCACACACCTATACGGAAGCTTTATGGTATTATTTAACTGCTTATGAGGTGAATACTCGAAAATTGTATACTGGAGGATATCAAATGCAGAGGCTCTTTGTAATAATGGTTAGCGCCTCGTTTTATGTGACGGTCGGTTGCGCGTCCGTCGACCCTATCGCGTCCGGCGACACTGATGCCGACAGCGATTCCGATTCTGATTCGGACAGCGACACCGATACCGACACCGATTCCGATACCGACACCGACGCCGACACCGACACGGACACCGACACGGACACCGACACGGATACCGACCTGTGCGGCAACAACACCATCGACTCACCGGAGATATGCGACGGCACCGACCTTGCCGGTCAGGAGTGCTCGGACCTGGGCTTCGCCGACGGGGGAGTGCTGGAGTGCGGAGATGAATGCGACGAGTTCCTTCTTGACGACTGCGTGGGTGGCTGCGGAAACAACACACAGGAGCCTCCCGAGACGTGCGACGGAACCGACCTCGCGGGGGTGGACTGCACCTACTTCGGATACTCCGGCGGCGTGCTGGAATGCGATACCGACTGCGACGATTTCAATACGAGCAGCTGCTCGGACGGTTGCGGCAACGACACTGTGGAATCAGGGGAGATCTGCGACGGCACGGATCTGAACGGCGAGACTTGCACGACTCTGGGATTCACCGGAGGCACCCTGGCATGCAGCCCCATCTGCGACGGTTTCGACCTGAGCGGGTGCACCGGCGGTTGCGGAAACGGCATTGCGGAGCTGGGAGAAAGCTGTGACGGGGTCGACCTCAACGGTCATCTGTGTACCACGCAGGGCTACTACGCGGGAACCCTCTCGTGCGACAGCAGTTGTAACTTCGATTTCGGGAGCTGCACGGGCACCTGCGGGGACAACGTGGCGGACACGGGTGACGGCGAGACCTGCGACGGGACCGACCTGAACGGTCAGGATTGCACATCCTTCGGGTTCTACACCGGCTCGCTGGTTTGCAACTCATCGTGCAGCGGCTACATCTCCTCGGGATGTTCCGGGTTCTGCGGCGACAGCATCACCAACGGCACCGAACTCTGCGACAACACAGATCTTGACGGCAACACCTGCATAACGGAGGGCTACTACGGAGGCACGCTCATCTGTAACGCCGGATGCAACGGGTTCTTCTACACCAGCTGTACGGGCTACTGCGGCGA
>JAUVDV010000032.1 GCA_030595125.1 Deltaproteobacteria bacterium | reverse complement strand
ACAAAGCCCTTCGAGCGGCGCACCCTGCGTGACATCGTGTCCAAGGCGGCGCGTACCTGCGAGCTGTCAAAAAAGGATGCAACCCTGGAGAGGGATCCGGCGGGCCGGTTCCACATCATCGGCAAGAGTGAGCCGATGCAGGAGATCTTCCAGATGGTCGACCGGGTCGCCGCCACTCCGTCCACGGTGCTCATCACCGGCGAGAGCGGCACCGGCAAGGAGCTCGTCGCCCGTGCGCTGCACGAGAACTCCACCCGCGTGGATGCTCCGTACATTCGCGTCAACTGCGCCGCCATTCCTCCGACTCTGATCGAGAGCGAACTGTTCGGCTACGAGAAGGGCGCGTTCACCGGCGCGGATACGGAGAAACCCGGGAGATTCGAGCTCGCCGACAAGGGTACGCTCTTCCTGGACGAGATCGGGGAGATCTCGCTCGAGATGCAGGTCAAGCTCCTTCGGGCAATCCAGGAGGGAGAGTTCGAGCGGGTGGGCGCCGTGATGACCACAAGCGTCAATGTGAGGCTTATCACTGCAACAAACACGGACCTCAAACAGAGGATCGCCGACGGGCTCTTTCGAGAGGATCTGTTCTACAGGTTGAACGTTGTGCACATTCACCTGCCCCCTTTGCGGGAACGCGAACAGGATCTGGCTCTTTTAACTGATTACTTTCTCGAGAAGTACAACGAGCGGCTTCAAAAATCGATCAAGACGGTGGCCCCGTCGGCCATGGACGTTTTCCTTTCATATTCCTGGCCCGGCAACATACGCGAACTCGAAAATGTCATCGAGCGCTGCGTGCTTTTTTGCGACGATGAGGCCATCGGCCTGCAACACCTGCCGCCCGACATCGGCGGCGGCGTAATCGCTACTCCATCTACCGGGGAGATACCGATTCCAGATGATATCCAGATCGACGCCGGCCTGAAGGATCAGGTCAAGGCGGCGACGGCCAATCTTGAAAAGCAGTTGATAGTAAAGGCCCTCGAGCAGACGAAGCGAAACGTGACAAGGGCCGCCCGGCTCCTCAAGATAAGCCGCAAGTCACTCCAGACCAAGATGAAGGACTTCGGCTTGAGGGATGATCCCACCGGGGAGTCGAGCACCGAAATCAAGAAACCGTCTAGCTGACGATTCCTATCATCACGTCGCTGTCCTCTCCTCCCGGGTGAGGCACGTCGAAGTCTTCGATCCACTCCTGCGGCTCGCCGACCACGTTGCCGTTCCAGATCACCCCGTCGGAGTCCACATCGCAAGTGTCGTCCGTGCAATTGACCTCCGAGTATGCCTGCACAGAGGCCCGGTACGGGTTGTGGGGCGCGCCGAAGTGCCAGTAGCACGAGCAGTTGGAGCAATAGTCGCTGTCTTCGTACGCCAGCGTTCCGTCCCACTCGATCTCCACCTCCTCCCCGGCGGGGATGAGCATCACCAGGGACATGAAGTCGCAGTCGATGCAGCAGTCGTCTCCCTCGTCGATGTTTTCGCAGTCGAGAGTGCAGAAGGGGGAGTTGAATCGGCAGTCCTGCCAGCCGTCCCCGTCGTTCACGCCGCAACCAACCACGTTCAGGCCACCCGAATTCCAGCCCAGGTACCGGTCCTGTCCGCTCTCGTTTTGAATGATAAAAACCAGGTTGATCGGGTCCGGGCTCGTGTCGGTGTCCGTATCTGAATCCGAGTCGGTGTCCGAGTCGGTGTCTGAATCGGAATCGGCGTCCGTATCGGTATCCGTGTCGGTGTCCGATCCGTTGTTCTCCCAGTTCGGGGAGCTGACGTTATTGCAGCCGAATGCGGCGACGATAAAAAGAATCGAGATAGTAACTATGCGGGTATTCATGATCTCACCTCCATGAGATCATCATATCACTTCTCTATTTGTCGGTGGTGATTCAATGGATGAGGCAGAGGTCGTCGACTGGATGAAAATCACTGGCAAGCGATCTCCTCGTCGGAGATCTGCACGCATTTAGTCCCACCGGGGGCGCAGGTTTTCTTGTAACTCCAGGCACCTCTTTCACATATCCGAATGTCATTTTCATGGCGCCTCCACTATCGACTCGAGCCTGGAGATTGCTTTCTCGATGAGGGCGCGGCGATGCTCGAGTCGTTCCCTGTCGCCTTTATCGCTCGCGTCTTTCAATTGCTCTTCTATCAAGCGGTGCTTTTCCCTCGCGTGAGCAAGCGCATCCTGCGGGGACGTGCTCAAGCGGTCGAGATTGCGCTGCGCGTGCTTTACAGCACGTTCGTCCGCTATGCCCGACTTTTTGCCTTCCTCGATGAGTTCCTGTCGTTCCCCAATTGCGCGCTCCATGACTTTGGATACTTCCCTTGCGGAGTGACGCAGCGGCTCCACGCTCTTTTCGACTGTTCGCCCGGGCTCCTCGGCGGGTGATTCCTGAAGAAAGTACATTGTCGCCCACACGGCGCCCGCCGCGAAAATCGCAATCGAGAAGTAGATCCATTTTCTCTTCATGGTGAGATCAACTTCCACCGTCCATGCCGGCGTCCGGAGGATCGTCGGGAATGACGTGCCCGGCGGAGTCGATGAAGCCGCAGGCTTCCATGTCGCACTGGTAGATTGTTCCGCTTGTAGGAGAGCCCGCCACGAAAACTAAGTACTTACCCGAGAGAGCCGCGTTTCCAAGGACGTTGCCGGATTGCCCCGAGATTCTGCAAGTGGCGCCGGTCTGCAAGTCCTTTATCTCCATGTGGCTTTTCATTCCGTTCATGTAGATGTATTCACACAAATCTTCGGTATCGGCATAGACCGCGATGTGACCATCCACATCCAACAATATCTGGTCGTAGGGAGCATG
Organism: Deltaproteobacteria bacterium; assembly: GCA_030595125.1. Taxonomy (GTDB): domain Bacteria; phylum Myxococcota_A; class Polyangia; order JAAYKL01; family JAAYKL01; genus JAUVAN01. The sequence goes on along the minus strand of JAUVDV010000032.1, from coordinate 50,578 downwards.
ATCCATCCATTCGAAGGTACCGGCATCAATGTCATATATCCAGACATCCCAGCTCTCAGTCACTCCGCCTCCGTCGACATAGGTACTTACGTAGATCTTCCCATCCACCATCACTCCACCCACCTGGTTGTACGCCGCCGGGTAGAGCGGCGCGGTGGGCACAGACGGGCTTTGAATGTCGAAGAGATAAATCTGGTCGTAGTGAGGCGCCGCGTCGTCGTGCCAGCCCCAGGCCACGTAACGACTCCCGTCGTACATCAGCCCGGCAGTACCGGGCGGGGAAGTAAAGTCGGGCGAGATCTCGGTACTGACAAGAGATGAGATGTCGGTAAAGTAGAGAGGATTCACCCCGCTGGTGTCGCACGCTTTACCATGGACGAAGTAGGTGTCGCCCCCCCTTTCTTTACTATCCCCGCAAGAGTCGTTGGTGAGCTGCTCGGGAGTGAGCAATGAAACGTGCATTCTGTATACCTCTCTTTGCGTCCAGTCGCCCAACAACGGACGCTGATCCCAAAACACCCAGTCTCCCTTTATGATCGGGTGCTCGGGTACATCCGTCTGCACGAGAAGCGTGGTGTTCACGCCCGTGGAGAGCTGTCTCATCATTATTTTTTGCCCTCCGTCATATTCGTACCAGACCATCCTGTCTCCATCGATGCCCCTGTCCCCTTCCCAGCTCATGGCAGTGCTGGAGGTTACCACCTGGCAGCAGGGCGGGACCAGGGGATCGCTCCCGGTGTCGGGAATACAATCCGTGTCTGCGTCGGTATCCGTGTCGGTATCGGCATCTGTATCCGTATCTGTATCCGTATCTGTATCCGTATCTGTATCTGTATCCGTATCTGTATCCATATCGGAATCCGTGTCCGTATCCGCGTCTGTGTCACCTGTTCCCGTGTCCGTGCCGGCGTCCAGATCCGCGCCACCGTTGGAGCATGAAGAGCATGCGGCGAATGCGACCATCGTCAGAACAGCGAACAGAACGCATATCGTCTTGCACGGTCGCATCACTGCACCTCCAGGTTGTACGACGCGACCTCGGCGCCCCACCAGTGCCTCTCCGGCGCCAGCATGAATCCGTCGCCCATCCTGCCGGACACCGCGCGATACGCGTCGTCGTACTCGTCCAGCTCATGCGGATCTCCGGGATTGGATATGTCCACCTGCACAACGTCTCCATCCGACATGAGGATGTGCAGGACCGAACCGGCCAGGTAGGAGTCCCGCGCCCATCCATCGGGATCGAATGTGCCGACCTCGGCGGGGCCCGTCCCGTACGGCGAAACCAGAATCATCCCATCGATCCAGGTGGCGGCGGCCAGGAGGGCGCCGCCCGCGCTCACGTCCTCCACCACGTCGCAAAGGAAGATGTTGTCGATCCATTGGGGGTCCAGCGGATCCGAGACGTCGAATACCTCTATTCCAAAGATGCCTGCGGCCATGTAAACGCGGTCGCCGCGCTTGGCTATGCTCATGCCCGGGCCCAGGCACCACTCGTCCGCAACCTTTTGCGGATTTTGCGGGTCGGAAACATCGAACACAACCAGACCCTCTATCGCGTCGGATACATATGCATAGTCTCCATCCAGGACAACATCGGTAGCCCAGGCAGTGGAAACTGTCTCCATGTTTGCGACCGTGCCGTCCGTATTCATGTCGGCTATCTTGATATTCCAGCCCTTGGCCACGGCGGCGACGTTGTTTTTCACGTCCAATCCACCGAATCCGCCGAAGCTCATGCTCCCCACCTCGACTGCGGTGGGCGCGCTCACCTTGAGGGAATATTCAACGGCCTGCTCAGGTAAGCCGACCGGCGTGTTGAGCACCACGCCGATGTCCTGTCCCCTGCGCACGAGCACGGCAAGATCTACCGATCCGGCGGCGTTTGCCCGAGAGGCGAGCACGCGGCCGCCCTTGTCGAGCACAGTGATATCGACCGCAGCGTTGCTCTCGACCTCCAGACCCACCGTTATCAGACCGCCTTCGGGAATGGCGAGGGTGGACGTGTCTATCTTCATCAGCCGATCGTCGCCCGTTCTGTGCGTCCCAGAGGAGACGCCGCCCGCTGTGTTCATTCGAACGACGGACCGGCTGTCCTGCCCGGACCATCCCGAACCGACCGTATAACGCTCGACGAGGAGCGCGTTGAGATCGCCGCTCTCGTCCTCGCCTCCCGTCAAGAACAGGGACGGCGATGTGGGCGAAGCCGCAAGGAAAGCGTTTTCGCGGGCGCCCGGCGATCTTTGCGATCCACCGGAGAGGAGCGCCCAATCCCCGGTTCGTGGGTTCAGCTCCCAGAGATCTTCTATCAATTCGCGGCCGTTGTCCCCGCCGAACATGAACACTGTTTCCCGGTAGGATGAATACGCAACGGACGCGCCTTCCCTGGGTTCGGGCATATTTCCGTCCACACGGATTTTCCGGACAGCGCCGGTGGCGAGGTTTATTTCATATGCGTCGGAAACGGGAGAGCCGTCGTTCTTGCCCGCCAGGAGATACACCGTGTTACCCTTGGCATCGTGGGCTATGGAATACTCGGTGAACGAAGGCGGAAGGTCACGTTCCATCCGTGCCATATGGCTCCACTGCCCGTCATTCAGATCGAAGGACCATACGGATCCGCTCCACATTCCGCTCGCGTGCCATCCTCCGAACAGGAACAGTTTGGAAGCTGCCGGCGAGAAGACGATGTTCGCCTCGCTCAAGGAAGGCGGCGTTTTGTCAGAGGTTCCGCCCAGGTTGAACCAGGTGTCCGGCTGTACCCAGTCCATCTCGACCCACAGCTCGTCGCTTGCGGAGCCGTTTGATAGCTCGCCGCCGTACATTACTCTGAAGAGTTCCACGGGGGGCAGATCTGCGCCCGCCGCCGCGGTTTGATCGTAGACCAGGCCCGTCAGCCCGGCCATGCCGCCCATAAGCGGCCGGTCGGCGATGCCGGAGCACATGGAGATTCCGGCCAACGGCATGGAAGAAGGCGAACCGTCGAAAGAAGCCGGCATGCCGACATCCCGACCGATTTTTCCCGTGTCCATATCCAGTGTTCTGGATTGCAACAACCAGCCGGTATCCACCTGTTGCAAGCCCGACAACACATCGGACCACTTGTGGTCGAGACCGAGCATGTCGTCCAGGAACAAGCCCCATATTTCCCACGGCGCCCTCATGGAATCATCGAAGATAGTACCGATGCCCAGGTCGATGACAACCTCGTACCATACGTATCCAGCTTCCTGCGCCGTCTTGTAGAGCAGGAAACCGTTGTGATTGTCTTCGCCCTCGATGTACTTGGTGGGGCCGGTGTAGCGGTATTGATGCCATTTGGGACTGGCACTAGGCACAACCTCGTAGTCCCAGCCCATCCACTGGGAGACATACCTTGGCTGGCTCGCTGTTCCCACGAACGGGAAGACCGCGTCGTCGTCCTTGTCGGGTTCGTTGAAGTAGTTCCAGCGCATTGTGCGCTTTTCGGGAACGGCGCTGTCGGTCGCGAAGTCGAACAGGATGCGCTCGCAGCCGTCTCCCTCCTTTGTATGGTAGCTGTCCCATCCCTCTTGGTCCCCGAAAGAAACTACATATCCGAGGGTGCCGTCGCCGCTGGGCGGATAATACTCTGTGTGCGCTTTGGTGGCGCACTGTTCGCTCACCGGGAGAGTGAGCCCCACGTGATCCGCGTCTGCGCCCGAACCGAAGCTGTGCTCCTCCTCGTGGTACGGGTAGCGCATGTGCAAAGGATCGACGTACTGTGTCGGAATCGAACGTTCGCATTTCTCCCAGACACCCGAGCACTCAACAATGCCGGGATAACATTCGCACGCGCCGATGGTTGTCTTCTGCTTTAGCTCGTCGGCGGAGGTGATCGGCGGGAGTTCGTACCTGCACCACCAGTCGATAGGGAGTAACGGGTTATTGGCATTGTCTTTCGGGCACTCCATCCTCTTGCCCTGGATCTTGAAGCTCAGTTCCATCTCCGGCCGTACCGTATGCTTGGTTATGTAACAGTCGCCAAACGGGCAGAGGTTCGGAAACACATCGTAGAAATCCCCGAACTCGCTTTCCCTGACCGGAAGGCCGTTCTGCGCGTCACAGTAGAGGCTGGGATCGAACGGGGGATCGCACGGGAACACCTGCCATGGGGCGGACGAGCCCAACGGAAACAGAGCCATGTCCATACTCTCGAACTCCACGATGTCATTGGGAGCGTGATGCTGTTCGAATTTCACCAGATCGGGCCTGAAGTCGCACTGATCGCCGATTCCGTTTCTGTTCATGTCGGACTGGGAAGGGTTGATGAAGAACCGATGCCAGAGGTTGTTGAAGGGGTAGCACTTATCTTCGGTGCACGATGGCGCTGGTAAGTCATAATCAACCCATTGGCCAGCTACCGCATCTTCGTCCCATGTAAGATCCGTGCCGTCGTTGCAGGTCGTGTGCCATACAATCGATGCGCGGGTCCAGTTGCACAGCTCTCTGGAGAGCGCGTCGCCGTACTCCGGATCCGGCACCATTCGTACGCAATTGTCTACCTTGCACACTTCGGGGAATTCCAGCTTGTCGATTACCTCCTGCGCTACTGGGCTGTCGTTCATTTCCAGTTCGTCGTCAGTCGAGTAGCCGGTCGTCAGGAGCACGGCTTTCCGATTGGCCTCGCACCAGTTGAACCTATGGTACGCGCGCTCCCCGAGGCCGGTTCTAGTGGGATCGTGAAGCTCTTCGTAATAGCCCGTGCCGTCCGTCGCGTCCGCCGCGTCGCGAAGAGCGTAGTTCTCGGGTTCGTTGTCGTCTTCAAGAACCAAGGACATATTTCCATCAAGCAACATGGATAGGCAATTGCCTGAAGAAGGGAGGCATAAGGACGGATGTGGTGTATCGGGCGAAGAGACCATATCCGGAACGGAAAGAGTTTCATCCAGTGAATAACCTTCATTGAAAAAATGCACGGACGTGACATCGGGAGAGCCGATGCCGCTTACCTCGGTACCGTCGCTTGTCGTGACGGTATTTCCGCCCGCCAGAACGGTAAGGAGCACCGTTTCCGAGATACCGCAGTCGACAGTTGCATTGCCAATTGTGACTACCAATGTACAAGGCTTTATATATAATCCGTTTGGGGTGCCCGGATCGTAATTGTCTTCAGTGAAAGTGTACTCGTCGCACACGCCGTCGCCGTCCAGATCGACTCTGAGGGTCCACATGTAGTCGTTGCAGTCGGCGGGGAGTGTGATCCACCCGTGTCCGTCGGGGGAAAGGGTTGTGACGGCGTAGTTGTAGTAGCCGTCTCCGTCAGCGTCGTTGTCGCACGCGTCACCGATATCATCGCTGTCGATGTCTTCCTGGTAGTGATTGGGCGTGTCGGGACAATTGTCGTCCTTGTCGACAATGCCGTCGCCGTCTCCGTCATACAGATGATAAAGCCATTCGGCCAATACCTCGGCGGCCGCGTCGCTGTGCTGCGTAATTTCGTGATTGTTGTAAAGCACTACGCGCGTGACGTTTGCAAAATCAAGGTACTCGTCAGTGCCATCATCGGGCACGCAATGGTGCTGACTCCACAGAGGAACAACGCCATCGTTATCAAAATTCCCATCGTAGAAATCGTGGTAAATGCTGTCATAGGCGCTCAGATCGGAAAAAGTAGCAGAAAGAAATCCGCCAAAGAAAGTGTCGGCAGCTTCGAGTAAGACGCTGTCATAATCTACTTTAACCGTGTCGTAGAAGGTGACCCCACCACATACCGAGTCGTTATACAAATTGGTCAAGCTGCCGGCTTGATCCCAATGGTCCGATTTCCAACCATTATCGCTATAGGTATAGCCGTCTCCCATGAACTGCTCCATTACGTCGCTCCCGGTCACATAAGACACCCCCGCGGCGGACGGCCAGGCATCCGGGCCCGATAACGATGCCATCACATCCATTGACATGATCGGCATCGACCCACCGAGAAATTGCAGTTTCAACGACACACCGTAAGGTACGATGTATGCCCCGAGCTGGCAGGCCTCCGTTATTTTATCCTGCCAGTGTAACGCAACAGCGCCATCGCACACCTCCGTCGCCATTGCGCCGGATATGGTCAAAAGCGTCGCACTTATCGTCGGAAAAGCCGCAAGCGTCACTGCGGCTGCTCCGGCCACCAAAGCGCCTGCTTGGCAAGCGGCGTGCGCAAATTCCAAAGGAGCGTCTTCCACGCAATAATAACGCGCGATGTCCTCCCTCCAATACCGTTCTGCAACCGCCCTATCCATCAACGGCAACCAAGTGTGTTCCTCAAGGGGACCAGAAAAGGCGGAATAGGGTTCGGAGGTGTTTCCACCCAACATTAGGACGGGAATGCCTTCGCCAATCGGGCTCGGCCAACTCGGGTCGTCTGCCCACGGATAAGGAGAATCACCAGGCCAGGAGGGATCGGGATACCGAGCATCGGTGTACAAGGCGCCGTCAAAGGCGCCGCCTTTGGATGTATGGTCTTTCACAATCTCCTCGGTGGTCATTTCGAGCATGATATGCCCTTCTTTTTTCCTCTTCCCGACCTTTGCGAATGTTGTGTCCGACAGAGGTGTTCCCAATATGGGGGAACCCATTATTGCCGCGCCGGCCAAGTGTTGTCTTATGTAGTGTTTCCAGTCCAAGAACTCGTTAATCTTGTCACCGTCCATGAGCAGTTCCGCGTTGGCGGCAGACACTCCCGAGTTATTGAAAGCCTTATTAAACGCCTCTATCCCCTGCTCGCTTATAATTGCCTTTGTAACGATGCCACCACCGCTATGGCTAATAATATAGATTTGCCGGTTCACATTCGGGTCATCCATATCGTCACCGAAGTGCTTTTTCGAGATGAGGTAGATTTGCTTGGCGACTTCGTAGGCACCCGCGTTCCAACCGATATGGCAATTGTAGGGGATTCGAAAGAATGGAGCTTCTCCTTGAACGATAGAGTGATTCAATAAAATGCGCCCCATTTCCCCATGGCGATCTGGATCACTCATCCAATCGTACCCCAAATAATTTGTTGTATGCCAGGTGTACGGCGCGGTTCCAATGCCTTCATCGGGGTACTGTGTCCACATATCTCTGCATTGCCATTGGCTTTGTTTCGTCCTCCCTTCACCATCACAAATTCCCAACACAAAAAAGAAGAGCGGTTTATCCACCGGATTGTACAAAGATTCGTCAGCGCATTTCTGGTCGATTTGAGGATCTACAGGACAGGCAACTTCTTCGGGCGCCCAATTCCAAGGGTCCGCTGCCCCGCCGGGCCCCCACAGTACAACGCTGCTATCCTTCCATATCTCGGCAGTCGCTTCTTGGGAAACCAAGATGGATGAGCTGGAAATGAACAGGCTCACTCCAAGCAATCCAATAGCAAACAACCCTTGTTTGGTGGTTCGTTTTCTCATTGCCGATGCCTCCGTTTCCTTTGAAACCCGATCTGAAAGGGTGAAAAACCTAAAAAAAACAACAGTTAAAAAAGCAGATCTAAGACGCCGCCAGTTGTATCGCCCAAAAAACATCCAATGTGATTTGGAGAATAATACAGCCAAACCCGATGCAAAGGCAACCGTAAAAAAAACCGGTTGAGGCCAACTATTCATCTTGGCCACCAGGATTTGACGCATCCCCTCAAGTGTGACTTTTCACAATCATGAGCCTTTGGATGGAATCTCCAGACATGGTGGCCGTACCCCCATTAAGTCCCCATCTACAACTCGCTCGGCCATACGCAATCTGCGCCGCCGTCTGAGAACTCAACGCAAACCTGGTCGATGCACTTACAACCGTTGAGAACGTTTCCCGCGAAAGGACTGCTCAGACCGTAATCTCCTCCACTTGCTTCGCACCAGTAAAATATATTGTCCTCGCACCACTCTTCCCCCACCGTTTCACATTCATCTTCGGAACACGCGACTATTCCAATTCCCAACACTAACACCAGTGCCCGAGTGATTTTTTTTAACATGTTCTGCTCCTTTCGGTTGCGGGTTGGTATTTGCAGTTCCCGTGCCGTTTGTCGGCAATTAGCGCAAACCAATTCTGAGTGTTCCACAAAGTGTTCCACAAGACCTTTGAATGACGCGGCTTTCAGACTCCGGCTGGAGAATGGAGGACGTGGAGAATGCCTGACAATGCGCAGCTTGTCGTCGGCAAAACCTTCGTCACGCATGACTGCGAGGAGGGCTTTTTTCTCACCCATGCATTTGTTTACTACGTTTTTTTGAATCATTGCTGCCTCCCCGTGTAAAAACGCCTGCGGAAATTATCCGACCATACGGAGAATTGTTCAAGCATCGAAAATGACATCTGCCTTAAAGGCCCTGGGCTTGCCACTTCTTCTTCACAATATCTTGGATGAGATCGTTCGCTTATGGGCTCGCGGAAAAATAACTTCCCATTTTGCACCACCGATCCATCCCGCCCGGTTGAGGCCGATACAGAGAGGACCCGGAGCGATTCACGAATCGCCGGGAATCGTAATGTTATGAGCTAGATCTTTGGGGGCTTGCCGCCCTTGCCCTTGAAGGCGGAGTCGCGAAGGGTGCGGTACTGGCGGGATTTGACGCCGTGGATGCGCCTGGCGCCGGCCTTGAATACGCTGATTACGGTTCTCAGCTTTTCCCTGGAGGCGTTCTTCTGCGCGACGGCTTTGTGGAATAGCTCTTCCGCATCAGAGGACTCGTCCAGCTCGGTCCGCGCGTCATTCTCGAGAACGTTCATCTCCTCGAGCACTTCTTCCCTGTTGTATAGCTCGGCGCCCTGCTCCTCGACCAGCTCGATGAACGAGTCGGCAAATAGAAGAAGCTCCCCTCTGCTTCCGGGGATATCCCCGAGGGAGGTTCTGTCCAGATGGGGCATCTCTATCGTGACCATCCCGAGATGGTAGGTCACCCTCTCATTGAGCTTCTTGAAGGCCGCGCGGCTCTGGTCCGACTCCAGCTTCATCGCGGCATCCGCCGAGCCGATTGCCGTGAGATCGTCGGCATAGCCGGTCACGGCGTCCTCGACCATAGGTCCGTACCGTGCGAAGAACGAATTCCCCTTCTCCTCCTGAGCGACTTCGATGCAGGCTTTTCCCTGCGCGTGTAAATCCCTGTCGTTGAGCGCCATTAGTTGCCTCCTCTCGTTCGAATCGGTTCGTTTCTTTTAAAGTAGCATTCTTATTGGGACATTGAGGTTCGCGTGTCAACACATTTGGTCTTCCGCCCCGGAGGCGAGGTCTTCCACGGCTGCAGTGGCGTATTCCACTGCGAATACGGCATCTGCTACTGCATAGGCGGCATCTGCTATTGCGAAGATGACATATTCCACTGCCGAGGTGACATATTCCACTGCAAAGGCGGCAACTTCCACTGCTAAGATAGTATCTTCCACTGAGAAGACGGCATGTTCCACTGAGAAGACGGACTAAACCGTTTTCTTCTACCGGCCGCTCCGTGGTAGATTCCGATCAACGTCATGTAACCCCATCCCGGCCTTCCCCTGCGAGGGGAAGGGGAAAATGATGGAGGCCGGCTTTACTTTGTGCAGGAGGACCAGATGATATTCCGTCGATTTGCAACCGTCGCGATCGCTATTCTGTTCACTGCGTGCGGGGGCGCCGGGTCGGGAAGTGAGACGACCACAGGCAAACCCGCCGGCGGCATCGCTGATGGAAAGGCGCTCATCGAGCAGGGCGATTTCACGAGGGGCGCGGCCCTGTTCGAGAAGATTGTCGAGGAACAACCTGCGAGTGCAGAAGCCCACTACTACCTGGGTGTTTGTTTGCAGAACCTGAATGATCTCATCAGGGCCGAACAGGAATACGTAGTTGCCATCGAGCGAGATCCGGACCTCATGGAAGCCCACAACAACCTCGGATTGCTGCTCATGGACAAGGGCGATCTGGCCGGCGCGAAAAAGGCGCTCACACTGTACCTTGAAAAAAACCAGGCGGAAGCGGACGCACATTACAATTACGGCCTCCTCCTGGCGGCCATGGATCAGACCAGCGCGGCTCGCAGTTCGTTAGAGAAGGCGGCCGAGCTGGCCCCCGACGATCCGGATCCGTGGCTCGGTTTGGGAGATCTGGATCGCGCGGGAAACAGGCAAGAAGAAGCCCTGGTCAATTATCGCAAGGCAAAAGAGATCGCCCCGGACGATCCCATATGCGTCCTGAGCGAGGGCAGGGTCTTGCTCGATATGAAAAAAATAGACGAGGCGACGGCTGTGCTGACCTCCATTTCCAATCTCTCGCCTAGCGACGCCTTTACCCTGACCACTGCCGGAATGTTACTGGCCAGATTCGACAAGGATGCGGAGGCAATCGCGCTCTACGAGGCTGCTCTTTCAAAGGACGACTCGTTTCCCAGGGCACATATACTCCTGGCAAATGCCCTGGCCCGGATCGGTCGCTTTGCCGACGCGGCTGGTCATTTCGAAAAATTCATAGAGCTGGCTCCCGAGTCGCAGGAGGCGGACGCCGCTCGCAAGGGGCTGGAGATCTGTAGATCGAAAGCCTCGCAATAAGAGCCCGGTAAAGACGCATGAGAAAAAACGGACATCTCTTTACTTCCCTTCTCCTCCTGGCGACCGGGGTAGTTTTCTTCGCCTGCGACCCGAGCGGATCCGCCGGAGATGCAGGTATGGACGGAGGATCGGACAGCTCGGTGGACGGGGGAGATACGGATACGGGGACGCAACCCGACGCGGGCCCCGATGACTCCGGAGAGACGGACACCGACACGGACACGGACACGGACACGGATACCACGGTCCTCGACGGAGACGGATCCTGCCAGATGATTGAGCCGGCGTTTGTGAATACCGTCATATCCGACACTACTGTCGGCGAACCCAATGACCTCTTTGACTACAACTGCACGGCCCTGGATGAGAGCGGATCGGATCTGGCCTTCCAGTTCGATCACTCGGGCGCCGTTGCCATCAGACTGACGGCGACACTGACAAATGCAACCTGCGATCTCGACCTGTTTCTCCTGAGTGAAGATTGTTCGAAGAACTCATGTGTCGCTTACTCGGCAGACACGGGAGACGAATCAGCTGCGGAGATTGTTCAACCGTCCTCGACCCTCTTTGTGGTTGTTGACGGGTACATGGGCGCCGCTTGCTCGTTTGATCTTTTGCTCACCGAAGAAACGGTAGAAGTCAACTGCACGGGGAATATAGATGACGACGGAGATGGCCTGACGGATTGTGACGATGATGACTGCGTGTTCGAGACCGATTGCATTCAGTCGTGCGCTCCCGACGAGACGATCACCTGCGATCACATGGGCTCTCACACCACCTCGGGATTTACCAACTCCATCGAGATCTATTCTTTCTATTCCACATCCCTCAACGGTCCGGAGAAGGTCTTCGCATTTACCGCGAGTTCAATCGGTACCACCGTCGAGGCGAACCTCTTCAACGAAACTCCCGGGCAGGAGCTCCTGGTTCTCTCCGATTTTTGCGCGTCCGACGCCGTGGCCTACGCGGGCTTGCCGACGGTGGAGTTTGCGCCGGATCCGGTGATCCCATACTTCTTCGTGGTCGATGGACCATCCGGCTCCGCCGGGTCCTTCGAATTTCAGCTTACCTGCCGTGAAACCGACTGCGATGACAGTCTCGACAACGACGACGACGGCCTCACGGACTGCGCCGACAACGACTGCGAGATCGATCTGTCGTGTGTCACCACTTGCGACCTGCTCACTGCAGACGCCGGGTGTGCTTCCTTCGACGGCGGCGCTTCCGCTTGCTATCTCCTCGATCCGTATCCCCCAATAGGCTTTTGCTATTCGACCGGCGACGCCTCGGTTGGAGACCCGTGCGCCGCGCCCCACGATTGCATCGCGGGCGCCATATGCACACCAGCCGATATCTGCCTCATGGCCTGTGATCTGGCAGACAGTGTACCGGGTTGCGTTTCGGGAACCTGCTCATCACTCGGAATCGATCCCCTCGGTGTCTGCTGGTAAGCGTTGTTTCTTTCCGTGCAACCGCATATGACCCGACTGTATGCCCTCGCTTGACAGTGCCGCCAGCGCCGCGAGATTTGACGCCAGGCCAACGGATACAGCCACTTGCGCCAGTTCGGACGCGCACTCGACCCCCACGAGATCGAGGCAAGCGACCGCCCTGGGATGTGCCGTGGATGCGCCGCCTACCATGCCGACAGCCATTGGCATCTCCACTTTTCCGACCAGATCGGATCCCTCTATTCTCCAGGTTGCGAGGGGGGAGTAGCTTCCGTTTCTCGCCGCAAAAGCGTGCGCCCCCGCCTCCACAGCTCGCCAGTCGTTTCCGCAAGCGAGCAGAAATGCGTCTATTCCGTTGAAGATCCCCTTGTTATGCGTGGCCGCCCTGTACGGATCCGAACTCGCGAAATCCGAGGCGGCGGATACGCCCACAGCCACGTCCTTTCCAGGGAACCCCTCTCGTTCAAGGGCCGTAAACGGGATGGCGCAACTCGCGCGAGCGAGACGCCGATCGGCCAGGTTTGTGAGTATCCGCAACCCGGGTCGTCCGCCTGCGATCTCTGCCAGTCGGTGGGACACGGCTTCTGCCATGGTGTTGACCATGTTGGCGCCCATGGCATCGAGGCAATCGACGTGCAAGTGAACGACCAGACGCCCGGGCCCGCCAACATCGCAACGGACGTCCATTGTGCGCATCCCGCCCCCCAGTGAAACGAGTTCCGGCTGCGCGGAGTCGGCCAATGCCGCAATTTCATCGACGGAGTTTTCCAGACGCTCTCTTGCCCCGGCCGCCGGATCGAGGATCTCCACCTGGCCGGTCATGATGGGCGGGTCGGCCTGCGCCAGGAACCCCGTGCCGACACGCGCCATCCTTGCGGCGTTCGAGGCGGCAGCTATTACGGAAGGTTCCTCCACCGCCATGGGCACCAGCAGTTCCACCCCGTTGACCATGAAATTGGTTGCTATCCCCAGCGGCAGGCGGAAAACGCCTACCGCGTTCTCGATCATCGCGTCGGCCTTCTCAACAGTGAGGCCAACTCCAAAACCGGGCTTACTAACCCGTTGCGATATTTCTTCCAGTCTCTTGGCGGGGCTTCTTTTATGAAACCCCGGCAGCCTGGATTTTCCTTTCGGGTTCATGAATCGATTTCCCTCTCGAGCTTGTCGAATTTCTTTATCACTTCGAACACACCGTCCTGGTCAATATCGAATTCCTCCCTGATTTTCACCCCGTGATTATAGAATGTCTTCTTGTTCGGCTTTGCGCTCCCGTCCAGCGACCAGTGTTGCTCCACCACCTGACCGAACTTGCCAAACGACCACGAATCCGGCCGGCCGTCATAATCGAGATCGTATTTGCCGTTAGTGAAGTGACCGAGTTCGAAGAATTCCCATGCGTCCACCGAACCGTCGAAATTCAGATCGCTCTCTATTCTCTCCGTCTGGCCGAACTCTCCACAATATATCCACTCGTCAATCTTTGTGTCGAAATTGCTATCGTTATCGATCCTGTTTCTGTATCCGTATTTGCCGTACTTGACCCATTCATCCACATTTTGATCAAAGTTCTTGTCGCTCCTGGAGCCTACCTGCACTCCCATGACGAAGATGGTCCACTCGTCGACCTTGCCGTCGAAATTCAGGTCGTTCTTGATCTCGTTCGCCAGGCCCATCTCGTCGAACCGGACCCATTCGTCCGTCTTGCCATCGAAGTTAGTATCTTTCTTCGAAAGCACCGGAACGCCGCCCTCGAACTCGCTCCAGTCATCCCGAAGGCCATCGAAATTATGATCTCTCTCCCACTTGAGAAAAACCCCGTCCTTGAAGTTGATCCATTCGTCTACAACGCCATCGGCGTTTGAATCACTCTCTTGCCAACCGTCGGGCGATTTCTCCTCGTCAGACACGACGACAAGTGTAATCGAAATACCCGCGAGTGCTCCCAGTATCGTCGTGACAAGGGCGACCGGTAAGATAGGACTACGCATGTTTTTTAATCTATCACACAAACCCGATCGGCCTTGTCCTCTTTGTTTATCGAGGGCAAAATGGAAATGAATCACAATTGAGCGGACCTGTTCTTTGGAACGGGTTAAAGTCGGTTTCCAACAACTTCCCCTTCCCCTTGTAGGGGAAGGCCGGGATGGGGTTAACACGAAAGAGAATATTCGAACATGATCATCAAATGCCCTCAATGCTCCACCGGATACAGTATTCCCGAGAACATGATCGGCGAGAAGCCCCGGAAGATGCGATGCTCGCGATGTAAGAATTTGTTTACCATCGCCAGGCGCGCCGAGGCAGCGCCTTCTGGATATGAGGAGTTCACCGGCCAGCATCATCTTCCCGGCGAGTTTGCATTTCTGAAGGAGTCACCGGCAAAAGACCCCCCGGCACAACCCGAGGAGCCTCCGGCACAACCCGAGGAACCCCCGGCACAACCCGAGGAACCTTCGCCACAACTCGTACAACCCACTCCCCCGACACCCATGCCGGCACAACCCGCGCCTCCGACGTCGCCATCCGCGCCTCCGACGTCGCCATCCGCTCCGGAGATCTACGGTGGAACAGCCTCCGCATGGGAGATGGAAGCTCCTCTTGATCTCGGCGGATTCACCATCACGAACGAGATCCCCCCCAGGGGTCAGGCAACCGGCAAGGTGATTTTCGTTGTTGTCGTACTCCTGATCGGATTCCTGTTGTTCGTGGCTTACCGAAACAGTTGGGCCATCTCGATTCCGGATCTCGGCGACCAGATAGCCTTCGCATTCTCCGGAGAGAAGCTCGAGGATCTTCCAAAGGAGGCGCGGGATATCGAGGCCACAATCAATCGACGCAAGATAATCACGAACAGGGAGAAAACTCCCTTTCTGGTGGTCCAGGGGGAGGTGACCAACATCGCCATGGCCAGGCGTTCCAAAATAATCATGCGCGCACAGCTGATTGATACGATCGGCGACATACGCGCTCAGGTGAGAGCCCCGTGCGGAAAACTCATAGACGACTCGGTCATCGAGGCAACTCCGAAGGGTGCGATGAACGGGCACTATCGTAGTGGCGGAGCACTTTATAACTGCTCCGTTGAAGGCGGCGGCAATACCGTGTTCCAGCTCATCTTCGACGAGGTGCCCGCCGACTATGACGATTCGTTCGAAGTCCGGGTACAGGCTGTGTCGGCAAAACCCCTCGACTGACGCCTCACTTTCTAATGATGCCCGCTATCGACAAACCGTCCATCTGGCTCGACAAGGTAACCAGGCGGATCGAGTCTCTCGACGATTGGGTCCAGCGAACGATATTCTTCGGCAGATCTATCTTGGACATCGCGCCGGAGGAGGCGACAACCTGTTTTTCGAACATTGTGGCAAACGCTTTTCGCATTCGTCTGAATCGCTTCGTTATTACCTCCAATGCCGCCTTTCTTTCGATCGCGAAGGACCACTGGCCAGAGGAGCACAGGACCCACACCCGGGAGGCGGCCGTTGCGCAAGGAGACAGGCTCACTCTTTTGTTTCTCGTCCAACCGACCATGACCGACTTCGAGGACGACGACGCAGAGGTCCCGGACTACGGATCGGAGCGCCCTCTGAGCTTGGGTGAGCGAAAGGCCCTGGCCTCGACGCCCAGTCGACGGGTGGTAGAGATGGCGATGCTCGATCCCCACCCTGCGGTCGCGATCAAGCTCCTTGGGAATCCCAAGTTAACCGAGGACGATGTAGTTCGGATCGCCGCGAGACGAATGATTCCGGCGACGGTGCTCGCTCAAATCGCATTCAACACCAAGTGGAGGATGAGGAGGAGGGTGGCTTTCGCCCTGGTAAACAACCCGGGCCTCACCTCGTCCATCGGCGTATCCCTGATTCCGGGGCTCACCGCCTCGGATGTTGCGCAGGTGGTCGCTGACAATCGCCTTCCAGCGGAGATCAGGGAGTGTGCCGCTGCGTTATTGGAGTTGGGTTGAAACGGGAACCACCTTATCGTGCACCGGTCGGGAGAACCCCAGCAGAAACATGCTCACGGTCCATACGGCTATCCCTGCGCCGACGGTGATGAACCCGCCAAGCCCAATACCGCCCCAGGGATCCACCTCGATGAGCGCTATTCCGCCCAGGATGAGTCCGAGCCCCGCGCCCAAAAGGCCGTGACCCCAGTTCTGGAGCCGCACGTTTTTGATTATCTCGTCGGTGGAAAGTGCCGGCTCCGGGTCCTTGAGGCGGAAATGTCTTCCTGTCGGGCCCTCGTTTTCTACGACAACACCATCCGCCGATTCGCTCGCATTTTCTGATGCGGATACAGGGAGAGCCGCGACGACCACTCCGAGAAACACGATGATGCAAACCGAGGATCTCATGAAAGACATTATCGCACGTGTAGATTTCTTAAGAAAAGAGAAAATAGTCCGCAACTTTTCCCTCGAACGACCGATTACATTGGGACAATGGCTCCGACACGAATTTTGAGCGCGCTGGCTGACCTGTTGTGGGTTCCGCGGTGCGTGGCCTGCGATAGCTTTGTTACGCTTGCCGGCGGTGATTCCGTTTACGCCGCCTTCTGCCCCGTCTGCATCGAATCGCTGGTTCCTGCCGAATCGCCGCGCTGTCCCAAATGTGGCCTGACTTTCGACGGAGCCGGCAAGGACCACCTCTGCGGGCATTGCCTGGCCGACAGACCCGCGTTTTCGAGTTCCTATGCGCCTTTTCTGTACGGCGGGGCCCTCAAGCAAGCTATTCTACGATTCAAGTACCGGCCGGCGCCCTGGCTCAGCACTCAGCTGGGAAGACTGTTTTTTGGCCGGGACGGGGTTCCCCTCGCCACTCCGGATGTGGTGATCCCTGTTCCCAGCCACCCCTCCCGGTTGCGACAGCGGGGATTCAATCAGTCAGCCCTGCTTGCCCGGCACGCCGCTGCGGTCTACCGTGTGCCCCTGGACACCACCACGTTGCGGAGAACAGGTGAGGCCATGCCGCAAGCGGGCCTGAATCGGGCGCAACGCCTCAAGCGCCTTCGGGGCGCTTTTACGGCCAACTCAACTTCGCGCCTGACAGGCACGCGAGTGCTTCTTGTCGACGATGTTGTCACAACCACCGCCACCGTACGAGCAGCCGCGAGAGCTCTGGTCTCGGCGGGCGCCCGCAGGGTGGATGTGCTTTCCCTGGCAAGGGCGTCTTAGGTTGCCTTTACAATATTGTTCGAGCTAAAAGAACGCATCATGGGTGTGGATAGAAGCGGCGAAAAGATAGTCTGTCGCAACCGCAGAGCCAGGCGCGACTATAACATCGAGGACACCTTCGAGGCCGGTCTCGTCCTTGTCGGAACCGAGGTTAAATCCCTGCGCCAGGGCAAGGCCGATCTCACAGACTCATATGTCACGTACCGACTGGGAGAGTTCTTTCTCGTGGGCACGCACATCACGTCATACGACAACGCGACTCACTTCAACCACGAGCCCAAGAGAGAGCGAAAGCTCCTGATGCAAAAGCGGATCATCGAGAAGCTCGGGGTCAAGATAAAAGAACGCGGATACACGCTGGTTCCGCTGGAGATCTACTTCAAGAACGGCTGGGCCAAGGTGCTCGTTGGGCTGGCCAGGGGGAAGAAGCAATACGATCACCGCGCCCAGATTCGTTTGAAGGACGAGCGCAGGGAAATGCGAGAAGCCGCATCGGATAAGAGGGGTCGATGAGTAGTAACATCACCGAGCGCCATCTCGAAACAAAGATGCTCATCGACTACCACGACGGCATGGCCGTGCTTTCCTGCCCGGCGGGTTTACCCCCGGGCTCCCGGGTGCGATTCGAGTTTTCTGATGACAATGCAGGCGTCAGGACGTTCCACGGCAAGATCGTCAAGCTGAAGCGTCTTAGCGACGGCGCCTTTGCAATATCTGTCAGGCTGCACAACCTGGACAAAAGCCATCGGGAAATCCTCGAGAAGCTAGTCTGAGATCAGCTGCGCCCAGGAAAAACCGTTGCAACCTCCCGAAATATCACCGTGGTCCGCCGACGTATTGGCGGCGGCCGTGGCCTCGTCAGCGGCTGCGTACTCCACCTGGCAGTAATAGAGGCCCACCCCGCCGTCCGCCTGGCTGTCATGGACCCAGTCGTACCGGGACCACAGGTCCGGGTGGTAGCTGTCCACGCTGTCGTTCTGGGCCGTCAGGTACCCTATTGCGTTGTCGTATACCTCGATATGGCACTTGCTGGTCGTGGGCCCCGCGTCTTCGTACGGCGGAAAAACCGTCGTCCAGCTGGCGGCGGTGATCTCGTGAGTGGCGCCCCAGCTCTCCGTATAGCTCCCGATGATTGCAAGAGCTCCGGCATCGGCATCCGTGTCGGTATCGGTGTCAGTGTCAGTGTCGGTGTCGGTATCAGTGTCGGTATCGGTGTCGGTATCAGTGTCTGTGTCGGTATCAGTGTCGGTGTCAGTGTCCGTGTCGGTTGCCCCGCCGTCGATCCCTGCGTCCGTGTCGTCATCGTCCGAGCACGCGCACGGCAGCACGAGAACCCCCATGATGACCAGCATCCCAATAATTGACTTTTTCATGACTCTTACCTCTTGGCTCCCCTTGAATAAGCTCTCGCCCCGACCCGGGCGATGAGCGATTCTCCCCACGTCCGGAGGCAAGCTTCGAACACGCTTCGAATAGACCGCGTGTCAGGGAACCGTGAAGTCTTACACCCCGTAGACTAGAGGTGCCGCTGAACAGGTCTCCTGGCTCCCGGATCGACCTACTTGCGACGCCTTCCCGGATCTTTCGATCTAGTGGCAGTGCCGCTTTCGTCCCCGGATACAGTGGCGGGGGCCGCGCCGGTTTCCAACCGGCTTCCCAGGGCGAAGGTATTTCGCCCTTGTCCATGCAGCGAAAAAAATGAAAAAGAACGTAATCGTCACGTACCACAATGAACAAAGTGTTCACAACGATAATTGACCTGCTCGCGCGAAGGGCTCTAGAATCCAGGTCGTGGACAATGCGCAAGAAAAACTCGAGGCCGCGAAGCGTTACTACGAAAAGGGCGATTTCAAGTCCGCTCGCGCACACGCCAGGCAGTTGATCTCGAACGACACGCTGACACAAGAGGCGAAGCGAGAAGCACGAAAAATCCTGAGGGCCACAGGTATCGATCCGATCTCCACCGGGGTCTTTGTTATCACGTTCTGCCTGCTTGCCTATCTCATCATCCAGTACGTCTTTTGACCGAAGTGACGGACATTTTCGGGCCGTTGGGACCCATCTCCAGGAAGCTGTCGAAGTTCGAAAGTCGCGGTTCGCAGATTGAGATGGCGGCGGCAGTCGAAAAAACAGTGATGGGCGACGGGGTGCTCCTCGCCGAAGCCGGCACCGGCACGGGAAAGACACTCGCTTACCTGATTCCGGCGATCCTCTCTTCGAAACGCGTTGTGATCTCCACCGGTACCAGAAATCTGCAGGAACAGATTTTTTCCAAGGATCTGGCCTTTCTCGAGGAGGCGCTGGGCATATCCGCACAGGCAACCTATCTGAAGGGTCAGGAGAACTACCTTTGTGTTCGAAGATTCCAAAACTTCCTTCGATCCCCTCGTGTCCTGGCTCACGATTCCAATGACGTGAACCGGCTCGAACAATGGTCTCGCACAACGCTGACCGGCGATCGCATGGAGGTCGAGGGGCTCAGTGACGATTCACCTCTCTGGCGAGAAGTGTGCTCTACCCGCGAGACGAGGATCGGCCAGAAGTGCCCTTTCCATTCTGATTGTCATCTGACGATGGCGAGAGAAGCAGCCAGGCGGGCACGTATCATCGTCGTCAACCATCACCTCTATTTTGCGGATCTGGCCACCCGGCTCCAGGGCGGCTCCGTTCTGCCCGACCACGATGCGGTAATCTTCGATGAGGCACATCTGATCGAGGATATCGCCACCGAATTCTTTAGCATCAAGATATCATCCGGTCGGATTGATCGCCTCATGACCGATACGATGAACTCGGTGAAAAACGCACGATTCAACGAGGACCCCAATGAGACGAGACGCCCCAACCTCGTGAAATACGCGCGCGCCGAAACTTCCGCGATGTTCCTGGCGTTCAGGGACGAGCAGCAGGGGCGACACCACCTCGCAATACGCGAGATCCCGATGGAGGTCATTCAGATTTACCACAAGCTCGATTCGGCCCTCGAAGCAGTGGAGATGTCCCTTCACTCGCTGAAAGGCCGTGATCAGGCGGTCGATCACTGCGCCGTTCGAATCACCGAGGTTCGCAGCGATCTTGCGGATGTCATCGAAGGGGACTCGCGAAGCTACGTTCACTGGATAGAGACGCGACAGCGTTCCGTGGTGCTCGGCGCCTCACCCATCGACATTTCCGACTTCTTTCGGCGTGGTGTGCTCTTTTCCATCCCTTCCGTCGTGCTGACCAGCGCGACGCTTTCCACGGGAGGGAACTTCGAATTCTTGCGCTCCAGATTGGGAATAGATTTCGATGCGGACGAACTGTCCCTTGCAGCGCCGTTCGACTATGAAAAACAAGTTGTGCTCTACGTTCCGTCCGGGTTTCCCGATCCGCGAGATCCCGACTTCGCCTCTCACGTGTCGAACGAGGTGACACGGTTGGTGGCAATAACCGGTGGCGGAGCGCTTTTGCTGTGCACATCCGTCAAAAACATGCGCGCCATCCACGCAAATCTCATCGGCAGGGTGCCGGGGCCGCTCCTTATTCAGGGAGACGCGCCAAAGTCGGTTCTCACATCCCGATTCATGCAGGAGAGATCCTCGGTCCTCGTCGCCACAACTAGCTTCTGGCAAGGGGTGGATCTTCCAGGAGATGCGCTGCGGCTTGTCATAATAGACAAACTGCCCTTCGCATCGCCGGGCGATCCGGTGGTCGCCGCCCGTATCGATCGTCTGAAGGAAGCCGGCAAGACTCCTTTTACCGATTATCAGGTTCCACAAGCTGCGCTGGCTCTGAAACAGGGGTTTGGAAGGCTGATCAGAACTCGAGATGATCACGGGGTGGTCGCGATAATGGATCAACGATTACTCACCATGGGCTATGGAGCAACCCTCCTCAAATCACTTCCCAAATGCCATCGCGCCGATCTGATAGGCGATGTCGAGAAGTGGTGGGCGGCGGTTCGGGCAGTTTGATTATCGCTCGTTGAGAAAGCGTCTGACCCTCAGGATGACAAGATCCGGCTGTTCGAGGGGAAGGGAATGAGTCCCTCCCGGTACCATCATCAGTTGCGCGTCCGGTATGGTTGAGGCCATCAGGCTGGATCGCCTCGAAGGTGTAAAACTATCCTCTTCACCTGCTATGACCAGCGTGGGAACGTCTATTTCCGAAAGATAGGGGGTCGCGTCGTGGTGTCCCGCTCCTTCCAGGATGTGCAGCCCGATCCTGATGTCTACCCTGTTCATCCTGGCAACATACTCGGCCAGATCCGGCGCCCGGATGAGGCGATCGTTAACTTCGCGGGATCGCAGAGTTGTTCGCAGTATCCAGTCCGTTGGGAGCGAGCGCCACGCCCTGGAAGCCAGATTCGGGAGAAACCGAGTGATCACGTCGAAAAGCGGCACCATATACCCGAGGATTGCGCTTTCGTGGAAGCTTTCGATTATTCGCCCCGGAGAGCCGCACAGGAGCACCAGGCCGGAGATCAATTCCCTGTGTCTGTGCCACAACTCCAGCGCGACCTGAACGCCAAGGCTGTGTCCCACAACGGTGACGTCTTTTACCCCGGCGTGATCGATAACGATGGCGGCGTCGTCCGCGAGTCTTTCAATGGACAGATCGGCCCAGTACGATGGATCCTGGGACGATCCGTGGCCCGGGTAGTTCCAGTGCAGGCAATCGTGACCGGATTGAAGGGCTGGGATCAGATATTTCCAGATATGACCTTCACAGAGCAACCCATCACAGAACAACAACGGTGTCCCGACGCCACCGCGCTCGTAGAAGATCCTGGTTCCGTCCGTACCGCGAACCGACCTTTCCTGCAACGACTGGTATCTGAACCTCTGCAAGGTTCTTGGCGCGTCAGGGTTTTGAGTCTATCTCATCCGGTTCGTTTACGGATGGGTACTTCATGATATCCTTGCGGGCGATCTTCCATGCTTTCTGCACGATCCAGGACAGGGAACGATCCTGACGGTTTGCCTCGGCGGTTATCTCATTGAGCATTGCCTCGGGGAAATACAGGCTTTGCTTTCGTTTGTCGCTTTTTGACATCTGAAAACTCCCTCCATGATGGGATGAATTGTACTACTTTACCCTACAATGGATACTGTATGCTACACTATCCGCAAGGTCAACACATACCCATGAAATTGCCTGCTCAGAAGACTCGCTCGGGGATAAAGAGGATGTCACCCGGACGAAGGATGAAGTTGGATGCCTTTCCCTGTCCAATGGCCTCTACCGGCACCGTGAACTGCTTCTCTTCGCCGTTCACTACCCTGGTGACGGTTGTTTCGTTGGCACGGGCCATTGAGGTGAACCCGCCAGACAGGGAGATAGCCTCCACCACGCTCATACCTTCCTGGTACGGGAAAGTACCGGGTTTTTTGACTTGCCCGAAGATCGACACTTTTTTGCTGTTGTATTCCTTCACCAGTACCGACACATGAGGTTTTTTTAGAAAATCTCCATCGATGAGCAGCTGCTCAAGAAGCTTCGTGACCTCGGTGGGGGTCAAGCGGTCCACTGAAACGGTCCCAAGGAGTGGATATTCGATGGTGCCGTCCGAAGCCACCTTGAATGTGTCGGTCAACTCCTTCTCGTCGTAAACACGGATATCGAACACGTCCCCCGGTCCGAGGGTGGTGTCCATGGAATCGCCAGTTTCAACGGGCTTGGGTGTAACAGGCCGCGTGAAACCGCAAGCCGCCATGAGGATCCCGGCGACGACGGCTATTGCAACAAGACTAAAATTTCTTAAGAGATGAATGGCGGGAAGTCCCGAACCCGTGCCGTCGAGCATCTAGTAATGCGCCCGGACGCCGGCGAATACCTCGAATTTGTTGAATCCGGCGTTGTAAGTAGTATCCGCTGTTGCTGGATCGCCATCGCCAACCGTGTAAGTGAAATCGGTGATGTCAGCCAGGTAACTGCCTGATGCGTGCACGGACAGCCAATCGATGATGCGGAACTCCAGAAGGAGCGCCGCGCTCGCCCAGATGTCGGATCGCTCGGGGTCGGACACTACGGTGACTCCCGGGTGGTACGGTCCGGAGTTGGTGGCGTAGTCACGATAGTACATTTCGCCTTTTAAAGTGGCGAGGAAGACGCCGCCGAACATGTGCTCGTACGACAGGTATCCGCCGTTCTTGACGAAATAATTGGCGTACATGGAGTCTACGAAATCTCTTTGTCCGCCGAGCCTGATGTTGGAAAAAGGAGTAATGAAGAACATCAGCTCAGCCTGGGCGAGGACGCTGTCGAAGTTGGGTCCGGCGGAGTAGAAGCTGGCCCCGTATCCGGCGAGCAGGAGCAGGCCGAAACGATCGGTGACAAGCCCCTGGATTCCGAAAAGGCTCCTGATGGGCAAGGAGCCGTTGTTGATTGTGGTGCTGCCGTAATAGACCGTCGGCGTGAAATTGAACCTGGAGACCAGAGCGGTCTTGGGGAACACCTTCCACGAGGTGTGGAAGCGCACATCGTGAGTGTGCTTGTCGTTCTGATTTCCCATGCTCGGGTCTTCCCAGATGACGAAGTTGAGGCGGTACCCGGCCTCGAAGGTCAGGGTGCCCCCGCCGGGCCTCACACGAAAGCCGATACCAGGTCGGATATCGTGTCGGTTGTTGGCGTCGTACGCAGTTTCATAAGGTGTGAGCGTCCTCATGTAAGCCGCGTCGAGGATCAGACCGAAGTTGCCCTCGGGAAACAGCTCGAATTTGAGGTTGGTGGACACACCGAAAGCGTTCTTGCCGTTGACCTGATCGACGTTGGAATCATCACTCAGAGCGAAATGATGGTCGTAAGAACTGGCCACGCCGAGCCGGAACCTTATCTTTGGTGGGGTGGCATCGAGAACGCCGTCGTCCTGCACGCGCCGCTTGCCGTCTCTGGTGGCCAGATCTACATACGGAGTGAACCTCAACCGCACGGCGGGATCCTTGCTCCCGGCCTCGTAGAAAGTGTTTGTATCGTAGCCGGCCTCAGCGCCGAGGCCCAGGTGCAGAACCAGGGAATCACTCACCTTGATGCCGGCGCCCTCTTTGTCCTGACGATCGTCAAGCCACATCTGTGCATCGGCCGCGCCACAGGCGACAAAAATGGAAAGCGCGATCAAGCCGGCAAAAAAACTACGCATAACGTTCTTGAATTATAATTCTCTGACAATGGTGTATGCCGACCCGAGAGCCGGCACTACAGCGCCCACATCCTATTTAAAAAAACGCACTCGCGTGGGGAGGTTGATCCACCCCTACTTCCACATCAAACGGCTCCGTTGGATCCTCCAAAGTAATATCTTCATCCACAGTCACAATGGTTTCCGATTCACCTATAACAACATCAGTGTCGCCGATACAGTTTTCGGCCTCGGCCATCAATCCCTGTATTCGTGCAACGTAGATTTTTAAAATAACAAATTGCTGTTTGGCCGATGCGGTATCACCTGCCCCCACGGAAACCTCCAACGCTGACTTTCGTTCCTCGACTCCCCTCATGTTGACGTGAATCTGAGTGAGCTTGTCATCGAGGCAGGTAATCTTGAGCGTGTCCTTTTCCTTGCGAGCGCGATCGAGCATATTTTGTACGCGGTGGTAAATCCCACGTACTACGCCCATCTGCTGATCTATCCACGCGACCATCTGTGTTCCCGAGAGAGTTGTGTCATCGGAGGCAACCGTCACGTCCACATCCGGTTGCGTATCCGGGGCCGTTCCCTGGGCACTGACGTTGCCGAGCACTGCGATGCCGACAACCAGGGCTGCAGCGCCCAGAAGTATACGTCCCCTCAATGCTTTGCCCATCACGGTAGCCTCTCTTGAAACGCTCTCTTCCCCCTTGGGACTCAACCTATCTACAAGACAGCTTTGTTTTACTAGCACAAGGAGCCCTTTCTGGCTATCGACGAAATACTTTTTTCGTCTAGGCCTTGAATAGGTTCCCTGAGTACCAAAAACTGTTCAAATTCTATTCCCCCATGCCGATTAGCTTATCCAGCCGGGGTGAACATGAACGGGTATTCGAAGGTAACGGTTCCGCCTTCAGGCGGTGGGAAACGGAACCTCTTGAACGCGCTCACCATGCAGTTTCCCACTGCCGGGGTCAGTTCGTTCAGCGTGGTCCTGGCCGTAGTAACTTTTCCACTTCCAGAGATTGTAAACCGAATGGTTACCTTGCCCGACAAAGTGGGGTCACGTTTCAACGCTTGCTCATAACAGCCCTTGATTGCGCCAAGTCTGCGATTTACCACACTGGCAACCTCCGAGGCGCTCATCATTCCCGTACCGCCCGACGCCATCGGCTTCTTTTTCCTCACCTTGCCCTTGATCTTCTTTTCTGCTCCGGGGCCAGCCGTTTTGACCGATTTATCGCCGCCCTTGACCTTCAGCTGGGAAATGTCTGCGGCTTCGCCGCTTCCCTTTCCGCCGGCGGGACCTTTCAGAGATCCGCCGGTTTCCCCGGTAGCAACACCGATTCCGTCCACCTGAGAAAGAAGATCGTCCTGGTCGGCTCCAACGTCGCCGCCTCTCAGAACATCGGCGATGGCTCCGTCGGCATCACCGCCCAGCGTACCGAGGATCTTGTTGATGCCTCGCTCCGCAATCTGCGAGGCAAGCGCCGCCCGTTTTTCCGCTCTCTCTCGAGCGATCTCAGCTGCTGACCTCTTTGGCCCGTCGTCCTTGGCCTTCTTGGAACTCGAGGACTTTTGCTCCTCTTCCTGTTCCTCGCCATCTTCGTCCTCAGCTACCTCGTCACCCTCTCCTTCGGCAACGGGTTTCTTCTCTTTTTCGAAGGTAGCGGTTTCCGCCGCGATAAGTTCTTCGAGTTGCATGAACTTATCCCATGCAGTAACCACGGGCCAATCTGTAGTTTCCCACCAGATGACCACACCGGCCTCGATAACAAGGAAGAACAGCCAGGCAACCACCACGAAGGAACCCATGCCGGCGAGCATAGATCCCCGAACAGACGACGGAAGCTGCGGTCTTGGCTGGATGGGCGGCGGCGCTACAAACTGGAACAGAATGGTGGAATCGCCGATCAGCACCTTTCCACGAGCTTTGTCGTTCAGGGTGACCTGAAAGAGCTTTCCCTTTTTCCGGGCACGACCGCTGGACCTCAGATCGGCGAGTTCGACCACTTGTCCATCGGTGGAGATCCGACCGTTCATTGTAGCGCTGAAATTTAGTGTGTAGTGGTCGCCCTTTGATTCGAAAATATCAAACCGGGACGATGGAAGATCCTGCGCTGGAATAACAAAAGTGTTCTTTTCGGAAGGTCCGATTGTGATGGTGTCTCGTCGACGGATGATCCTTTCTTCTATGATCTTTCCGCCCTGAATCACGCCGATGCGAAGAACCTTCGGAAGATGTGTCGTTGACGCACTTCTCCGCTTAACGGACCCTCGTGCTTGAGGTTTAGTTCCCGTTTTTTTTAAAGTGGATTTTGGTGTCGAAGAAGCCATCGACGAACTCCCCTTGTACTCCGGTCGAGCGTCGTGGCAATTGCAACGGACCCCCAAATCCCCTGATAGACCGCAGAACGGGAAAATTGACCAGTTATTCTACTTCTTACCGCCACCTTCTGCGGCGACAAACTTAAATTTCTCAAACTCTGCCTGGCCGGCCGTATACAAAACCTCTGTCACCAGCCGATAACTAGTCCCCTTATGTGCCACAACGAGTGCTCGACCCTCAAACGGCTGATTTGTCCTGGCCGCTATCATTTTAAGGTGCTGCACTTTTTCCTTCAGTGAATCGAACAGCGGGTTGATGAGGAGCCCCTCCTGCCCGTCCCGCTTCATGCTCTCGTCCACGGCGCCGTTCCTGAGATCGGCAACCTTCAGATCCTGGACCATGATGGCCTTTGTGGATATTGCGATAACTATTGCGTCCTCGAGCGGTTGCTCGGCCGATGTTCTCGGCAGCTTCAGGTCATCTGATTCACGAATCTGCACAGGATCGGAGCCGAAGCTCTTGAGAAGGAAGCACAGGATGATCGTGAAAGCGTCCATCAGCGAGTTGATGAGCAACTTCGGCCGCGGAGTAGATCGCAGTCGTCGCTTGTCTTTCTTGGCCTGGCGTTTTGCCGCCCAAATTGCGTCTACCTGACTGGCATTTCCCGGCGTGTTAGGATCCATTCGATGTCCTCCGTAGAAATGATCGTTTTTTACTCAGCCACCATCTCTAAAAAACTATTACACCACACCGCGCGTCAGCGTCACCACATCGAAAAGCGGATCTTCCAGAGTACCACGCGAGTAGTCCATCGCCTTGATGAGCACTTCGAACTGAATATCGTCCTCCGCACCCAAGATGATGTTTCTTTCTTCCCTGTGATCGGCCTTCAACTCTTTGAGTTTTCGCTCAAATTCGTCGAAATCCCAATCGTCGTCCTTCTTTGGAATATCCGGACCTGCCGATGCGGTCTCGGTTGCCTGGGACATCCAGGACATCCGATGCTTGGGGTTGACCTTGAAATGGAACCCCTGGTCGGTGATCATGACCGTCAGATTGAGCGCCTCGTTTTGATCGGGCGGCTGCTGTGCTGGAGCACGCGAGATCTTGGGGGCGTTCACCGTCAAGGTCATGAACCGAACGAATACCGCGCCGTACAGGAGGAGAGGAATCAGCATGCACACCAGATTCATGATCGGGATCAGCGGATCACCCTCATATGGTTCTTCTACTCGTCTTTTCTTTGCCATGTGACCGTCCTCCTAAAACAGAGCCTTCTCAAGGCTATCGGGCAAACTCTTCAGTTTGATCGACAACTCAAGAACCGCAGAAGTTCCAACGCTATTGCGAACCACCGGCACGGTAACGAGAAACGAGCAGATTCTCCAGCTTGACGGAGTACTGATCGATCTCGTTGAGAATCTTGGTGGTCACTGAAGCCAGGAACATATGCGCCGACATACACGGAATGGCCACGATCAGACCGAAGGCGGTGGTATTCATGGCCACCGAAATACCTTTGGCCAGAGCGGCTGCGCGGGCGTCGGGCGCGGCAGATTCGAGGGCGGAGAACGCCTGAATCAGACCCACGATGGTACCGAGCAGTCCGAGCAGGGTGGCGATGTTGGCCACACCACCGAGGATCGATGTGCGCTTCTGAACGATCGGCACAACCTCCAGGGTTGCTTCTTCAATGGCGTTCGAGACCTCCAGCTCACCCTTGTTGGCGCGGGTAAGGCCGGCCTTGATCACCTTGGGAAGCGCCGCGTTGGGGGCGGCGTTGCAAAGCTTGATGGCACGGTCGATGTTATTCGCCATGACCAGCTTCTGAATCTGCCCCATAAACGCGTTTGCGTTGATGTTGTACTTAAAGAAGAGGAAAATAAAGCGTTCAACCATGATGCCGAGACCGATCACTGACGTGAATGCGATCACATACATCCAACCTCCACCCTGGGAAAATGCCTCTGCGATTGCCTGCATCTTCGTTTCCTCCTTCGTAGGAAAAACGCCCGTCATGGGCGCTTGAAACTCTGAATTTCTTTGTTAAAACAACCTTGTTCGGCCACCGATAAACAGCCGAGCGACCAGCATACTACCACATGATTTTTCTGTTGACCAAGAGAAAATTAAGTTCTTTTTGCATTCACTTTTCATTAACAAATCCACATTAGCAAGTGGGCAGTAAATACGTAAAAAGGAACTTTGACAACCATGAATTAGCTGTCGTGCGAGAATAGGCATCCTGTTTCCCACACTATTCCCAACCCTCGTCCTCGTCTTCCCAGCCCTTGTCCCCGCCGGATCCGGCATCCACAGCACCACCACCCGCTGCCTTGGCAGCCTCGGCAGCCTCGCGTTCCTTTGCCAGTTCAGCTTCGCGCTGCGCCATTTCCTTCTTTTGTTGAATCCTGGTTTCCTCGCGCTCGATACTGATATCGATTTCCTTTACATACTTATGAACAGGATCCTTTTTCTTTAAGGAAGATCCTTTTTCATTTTTGTAATCGCTGAAGTGTCTTCTCGACACGCCGAGACTCCCGATCCGATCCAGGTTGTCCAGGTCGGTAGCCACGAAGTACAGAACGCCCAGGTTGAACAGCGCACTCAGAAGGGAGCTGTCCAGGCTGCGGGCCTTTTCCAGATTGACTCTGGCTTCCTTCCAGCGGCCGGCACCTCTCAGGGCGTTGCCGTAGTTCAGGTAGAGTACCGGCCATGAGGGCGACAGGACCAGGGCCTTCTCGAGCTTCTCGATGGCGATGTCGTAGTTGCCGGAGAGAATATACTGGATCGCCAGATTGTTCATGGCCTCGATGTAGTACGGGTTTTTCTGGAGTGCCGTCTCCAGGTCCGCAATGGCCTCGACCTTGTTGCCATCTTTTTCGAGTTTAATCTGGGCCTTTAGAAAATAGACTTCCGCGACATCGGGATCTATTGCGAGGACCTGGTCGAAAATGGATTCGGCCAATTCGTACCGGCCCATTCGCATGTTGGCCTTTGCCACCCTGAACATCGCTTCTGCGTTTCGTTCGTCTATGCGCAAGACCTGCTTGGCCACAGCTATGGCGTCCGTGTACCTTTTCCCCGCGATCAGGGTATCGGCGTAACGATTCATGATGCCGATGTTCTTGGGGTATGCGGTTGCCTTTCCTTTCATCAACCCGATGGCCGCAGTAACGTTTTTGAGTCTCATCTCCAGTTTGGCCAGGGCCGCCAGGGCCGGCAGGTAATCGGGCTGCAAACTGATTGCCTGTCGGTAGTATCCGCGCGCGCCGTCATCGTTGCCCCTGCGCTCCGAAAGTACACCAAGGTTGTAAGCCACCTGGTGCGATTTTCCGTCGATCTGGAACGCCTGCTTGAATGCCTGCTCTGCCTGATCCAGATTTCCGTTGGCGCCGGCCTTGACGCCCTCGTTGTAGTAGCCCTTGGCGTTCTCGGCCATGATGTGCTGTTCGGGAGCGGCCTCACCGGGTCCGGTGGGCACGGCATCTCCGGTGCTTTGATCACCGGCTCCGACAGGACCGCCGGTTCCTACGCCGTAGGGATCGTCCATGACAGGACCGCCGGGCTTGGCTGTCTTGTCTTTTTTCTTCGAGCCGCCGCACCCGAAAACCAGCGCGCTGGACGCCAACAGGACAACAAGAAATACAAAGAAGCGTTTCATCAATGCACCTCGCCGGCCCACGGCGGAACGGTTGTGGTATCATCTTCGAACTCCACGAGGCCGTTGTGCTGTCGCGGATATCCATCCGGATCGTACGCATTCATTCGCTCCAGGGCGAGCAGCGTCCACTCGTTGCTGATATTGCCCTTGCGGGCCATGTCGATGGTGATCTTGTACTCGGCCTGCGCCTTCTCCTCCATGGCGGAGACGGTTTCGTCGAGTTTTGCTCTCACCTTGTCCTCGATCTGGAACTGGAGATCATCTCGCTCTTCCTTCGGCATCTTCATGATGTACTTGATCTCTTTTTTACTCATTCCGGCCAGGCCCAGCATCTCCTTGAGCGACGGCATGGGCGTATTGAGGATAGCCTTGGCGTAAACCTCGTAGGCGTATCCGATCCGGAACTCGGCCGCCAACGACCACTCGGGACGACGGTAATCCTGTATCTTGCGGTAGCGCGACTCGAAGGACTTGACCTTCTCCGCGCCTTCTTTCCTCTTTTTGTCTATCTGTTTCTGGGTTCCACTGATCTTGAAGTTCTCGAATTTTCGCATGTCCTCCTCGATGAGAAGGAAATGGCTCTCGGCTGCGTACTCGGCCGATATTGACCCCTGTTCGTTCACCAGCCGCTTGTACAGCGAGATGGTCCTGCTCCACGCCTTGACCTGGTTGCGGTGCTTCTTTCGCTTTTCCTCTGCAAGACTGACCCTGTAGGAGGCCTTGACCACGTACTTGCCGGCATCGGTTGTCCGCTCGTACCGTTTGATGAATGACTCGAAGGCCTTGATTGCGGCAGACCATGATTTTGCGCGATAGTGCATGTCCGCAGCCATGTACGCCGCCTCGACGCTCTTCTTGCCGTCGTCGACCTCCTTGGAGTATCTCTGCCAGTACGGGATGGCCTCTGTGTAACTCTGGAGGTTTGTCAGCCAGAAGGCGGCGTTATAAACGGCATCCGTTCGATATTGCGAATCCTTGAAGCGTTTCTCATCGGCCAATATTTTGAACAGCTTGAGCGATTTCTCGTACTCGAAGAATTTGGCTGCGGCGCTGGCCTGCTTGAACAGGCACTTGTCCACCCATTTACTCTCCGGGTACTCGTCGACGATGCGGCCGAACAGCTGCATCGCGGTATCGAATCGCTGGGCGTTTTCGTAAGAAAGCGCCGCGTTGTGGAGCGCCGCGTCCGCGCTCTCGTGCTTGGGCGCCTTCGCGACCGCCGCTACCAGCTGATCTCCCGCTTCGGTGCAAACCGTGGTTTCCTTGGTCTCGTTGCACTCCCTAAACTTGTCCATGGCCCGCTGCATGGCGACGTCGCCCAGAAGGCTGCCGAGGTCGATGGCCTCGTCGTCGGGTATCTCTGCGCCCTCCACCTTGCACTGCCGCTCCTGCTCCAACAGTGCGAGGCGCTCTTTCTCGTCGAGGTTGTTCTGGTCCACGGCCATGTTGAGAAGGACCTTCCAGCTTTGCAGGGAAAGCTCGTCCTTCTTGCAGTATTTGTCGTAGACGACGGTATAGCGCGTCCTGGCCTCGTCCCAATGACCGTATCGGTAGTAGTTTTGAGCGCTCTGATATTCGAAGGTGGACGTCTGTGGCGCTCCCGGATTGTACTTGAGGTAGTTCTCCCGCTCTGTCATCAACTCGGCCAGCAGCGCCGGCATTTCGATGGGCTTGGGCGCAGGGGGGTCTCCCTCGAGATCGGGAATTTCCTCGCGGATCGTTATCGTACCCTCGGCGATGGCGTTGTCCATGATTCGCTCGACACAGAGCACCACCATGTGCGCCGACTCCTCCCGATGACGATCATCCAGATTTGAATCGCGCACACTGATGTACTCGTCCTTGGCCGGCTGGTACTGGCCCGACCAGTACAGCGCCTCCGCCATCTGGTAGGCGAGATCGTAGGCATCGGGCGTGTCCGGGTTTTGCTCGATGTATTTCTTGTACGCGGCCGCAGCCAGGTTGTACTCCTCGAGTGCGAAACCGAGTATCTCCTCGTCTCCGGTGGCCTGACCTTTTGACCGCAAGGCCTGCGCATTCTGGTGATGGGTCACCGCAGAGTTGATGAGCGCGTCCTGCGCCATCGTCGCTACTTCATTCTGCGCATCCGGATGATCCTCGTTGGACTTCCACCACGCGCTGTCTTTTCCGAAATCATCCAGTTTGCTTCGCGCGGCCAGTTCCTCGTCGAATCTGCGCATCTCCCGGTAGGCGTTTGCTATCTTGTCCTGCACGAACGGCGCCTGCACATTGAGAGGCCATTTTTGCAAGAAGAGTTCCCATATAGCGATGGCGTCTTCGTGCTTCTCATTCTCAAAATAGATGTCCCCGAGGCGCGCATATACCTCCTGGGTCCAGGCTCGGTCCTGCGGCATCAGGTTTGGATCTTGCAAGCGCTCTATGCCGGATACGGGATCGGGCATCTGGTCGACGTCCCAGTCATCCGTGAAGAAGCACACCGCCAGGTACTGGATCGCCTCGGGCCGCATCCCGGAACCCTTGGAGCCGGACTTGTCGGCGAAGTCCACAACATCGGAGAAAGCCCTCAATGACTCGGGATACATATCGGCTTTGAAATAGCTCCAGGCGAGCTTGTAAAGGCCCTTGTCGTAGAAGCGATGAGAGGGATCCTCGATCAGCTTCTTGTATGCCGACATGGCGGTCTCCACGCCGTAGCGCGAGGAATCGAAATCGAAATGATAATTCCCAATCAGCCACCAGCTCTCGAAGAAGAAGCGGCTGTTGTCCGTAATGGGTTTACAACTCGCGAAAGGATCAACGAAACCCAGATCGGGAGCCTCCTCCTCGACGCCCGTATCCAGGGTCGCCGATGGTCGCTCTTTTTTGTAGGGATCATCGGCGAGGGTGGCTACCCCGAATGATGAGGGGTCGTAGGTGTACTTGTTGGCACAAACCAGATTCAGCCAGGCCAGGCGCGCCTCTTTTTCCTTGCCCGTGTCGTTCAGACAGTATCCGAGCAAGTAGTAGGCGCCGTCCATGTTTCGGTATTCCGGGTAGTCGCGAACCAGGGCCTGGAAAAGACTGATAGTTCGGTTGAACTCCTTGAGGGGCACGTCCATGTCACCGAGAGTGCCCTTTTCCTGGGCCTCCCCGTACTTGTCGAGCTTCTCAAGGTACATGAGGTATGACATGTCGTAATGAAGTTCGGCGAGTCGGAACATGGCGTCCGGAGTGTAAGGAGGATCCTTGGGGTATTTTTTTAAGAAAGCCTCGAAATAGGCGATCGCGTCCTTGAGCGACTGGATCTCGAGGGCTTCCTCGGCCTCGATTTTCGACTGATAGCCATCATCGATATGCTCGCGTCTCATCTCGTAGACGCGCCTGACCATTCCATCGACGATTTCTCCGAAATCACGAGCCCGTCGGATCATTATTTCGAGATCCTTGGCCCGCTCTTCTTCGAGGGTTTGTTGCTCCTGCGTTGTTGGATCAACAACGATATTGGACGCCACTGACGGCGCGACGAGATCCCGTCCACCGGCAGCAGTTTCCTCGACGGGCTTGTTGTCCGCCCGCGCCGGACAGGCGACGACGGCAACCATTGCCAGAAGCATCGCTGCCAGCGAGAATCGTCCAATCGCCATATATGTCCTACGACTCAAGGTCGTTGCCTTTCCAGGTTCCATTGACCGCCTGTATCCAAAAGACGAAAATCACTCCCCACCCGTTGATTCCTTTTCCTCGCCGATTACCTCGTTGAATTCCTCGTCGAGGTGCCTGACCTCCTTCAGCCTATCCCTGGTGAGTGTTGCGCCCCTGGCCTTGTGCTCCTCTTTGCGCATCCAGGCCACATCGATGATCCCCACGTCGGCTTTGAGGATCAGGTCGTGGAACCGCTTCCTCACGTTGCTGAAGTTCTGGAAGGTCACCCCCCCCACTACTTCTTCGGCTTCCCGGTTGAGCACTAGAAGCTCCGCACGGTAACGCGTGACCCGCTCTCTCTCGGTTCTGACAAGGCTGCTCAACTCATCTATCTGCCTCTCGGCTTCTCGATCGATGGAGTGATGCAGTTTTTCGAGAACCTTCTCCGTGGCCTCGACAGCGGCATACGCCCTGTCGATCTTGGCGCCCGTCTGACCGCCCATGCTTCGGAGAAGCTTGCGTTCCCGGGCGTTCAGGTCTTTCATTTTGTCGCGAATCTTCTGGTCCTTTTTGTCGAGAACATCGCCCACGCCCACCTGGTACCGCGCTGTCTCCACGTCCTCGCGCAGGCCAGTCGCCTCTTGTCGCATCTCCTCGACGCCGGTCTTGTGCCGTTTCAGCTCGTCCTGAAGCGCCTTGAGGCTCTCCTCGGTGGCGCCCTCGACGTACATGGGATCCTGTCCGAGTCTCTCGAGGGCGACGATCATGGCGACCAGCTTGTCGAGCCTGATCACGTTTCGCGTCAGCTCCTTCCTCATTCGCTGGTACACCGATCGGGCCTTTTCTTCGCGCCGTTTGTACTGATCGTCGCTGGTCGGCAGCTTGCTCAACTCTTCCAGAAGAGCTCTTCGCTCTTGCGAGATTTCAAGGAACTTCGGGCTGGATCCGCCCATCTTCTTCTGGCTGATTCTGGAGAGTTTTACCCGCAGCTGTCCAAGCCGGTTGTTGAGCTGCTGACCGCGACGCTTGGCGCTGCGAAGAGTAGGAATGGCGTTGATGCGACTCGGCCCGTCTATTACAGCCTCGAGCAACCGCACCAATCGCTCGGTCTCCCTGGTGTACTCTCGAGTCACTCCCAGATCCGAAGCCAGGGCCAGCGCGCGCTGTACCTCGGGTTCCTCACCGACCCACTTGACGACGAGCGGCGGGAGCGCGCCCGTAACGTCGAGTGTGGTGAGACTTTGCTCCATCAGATCCGAGAAGAACGCGCTGGTGTCGGCCTGCTCGGTGATGAGGACGTCGAGCTTTTCGCGCACCGGCGTGAACTGTCCGATGGTCTCCTCGAAAATCTGTTCGGCATCGTCGTAACGACCGGATCTCAGCAGGAGGTTACCGCGAAGCAGCTTGGCCTTGGGGATGTACTTGCTGTCCGGCATGGCCAGCGTCAGCACCTCGAGGATCCGTTCTGCCTGAATCATGTTCCCCGCACGGATCTGGACGGACGCGGCTTCGTAAAGTGCCGTGTCGTAATACGGCGAGTATCTTCCTACCAGTTGATAAGCAACGGACGCATTTTCAACAAAGTCCTTTTCATAATACAGCCTGCCCTGACCCAGGTTCATCAGGTCGATGATCTCCTGCTCGGCGGCGTTGGCGGCTTTCCGTTTGGTTCCTATCTTGAAAATCTTTATGGCATCGTCGTACCGGGTCTGGCGGGTGAGAATCACGCCGGTGAAATACGCAGCCTTCAACTCGAGCTCCGCATTTCCCCCAATCCGGGCGAATTCCTGCTTGGCGCCCTCGTAGTCTTTGCGAAAATACAGGTACTTGCCCTTGATGTAGTGTGCTTCCGCGTCCGGCGCCTGCCCGAGTTGATCGAAATATTTTTCGACGCCCTCGAAGTCGTTGACGTGAATTCCGATTTCGATCAATCGCTCGATGGCCTTCTTGCGAAAACGCGCCATGCCGGGGCGCCCGGATTCGTTGAGGAGCCGGTTGAACCATTGCCTCGCGCCGTAGAAATCCCGTGACAGGAACAGTGAGTCCGCAAAATAGAAAAGCGCATCCGGGTAGGCCGCGTGCCCCGAATAGGACTCGATAATATCCATGAAAATGATGGCCGCTCGCTGATAGTCCTTGAGGCGATAGAAGTTCTCGCCGTCAATGAGACGTTCCTCGGCGTAATGTTTGCTTTTAAATCCATTGGTTCCAAGGAATCGTGTTCCGAGGCCCCTTGCCAGTTCGCTGATCTCGCGAGCCTCTTGCTCCACCGCATCGATCTCGCCCGCTCCGGCTGGAACCGTGGCGAGCGTCGC
Source organism: Deltaproteobacteria bacterium (assembly GCA_030595125.1). GTDB lineage: Bacteria > Myxococcota_A > Polyangia > JAAYKL01 > JAAYKL01 > JAUVAN01. The sequence goes on along the minus strand of JAUVDV010000032.1, from coordinate 14,438 downwards.
AATTAATGCGAAAAACACCGGCAGCACGCCGATGCGACAACGGTAAATGGGGCTCACGAAAGTCCTCCTCACTCCGCGTCCTTACCTTCCGATTCGAATGAGTCGCCAGCTGTGGCGCCGCCTTCGTAGTCGGAAAGCCCTTCGATGTAGCGAACGGCCGGTCTGTCCTCGAGCGGTGTCGTTACGCCGCCTTTCTCGAAGCCCACGACCTCGAGCTTGACAGCCTTGCCTTCCCCGACCGTGAACGTGCGGCTCGAGCGGACCTTGAAAGAATAGCCCTTGAGATATGAAAAGATTCCGTAGCCGTGACCCCGGAAATGCAGCACGACGCTGAGGGTGTGATCGCCGGGCATCACCGGGCCGTCGAAAAGATCGATGACCTCGCGTTCCGCCAGACTCCCACCCTGATCGCTCTTGCTGAAGATGGGCCCGCCGTCCAGCAGAAAGACCGCCTTGTTGAGTCTGTATGAACCACCCATCTCGTTGCGGAATACGATCACCGCCTTGGCGCCGGCGATCTTTCTGTCGAGAACCGTCTCGGCAAGCAGGCTGAGGCGGGCCTTGGATCGAAAGATTTGTTCTTTCAACCGATTGACCCTGTCCTCGAGGTCCCGCAAACGAACCGTGTAGGTCCCCTTGTCCATTGTAGTGGATTTGGGAGCGGCCTCGCCTGCCGGCGGGGCTTCACCTGTGCCCTCTTCTGCCGTTCCACCAGGGTCGTCTTCCGGTGTTTTGGCCGTGCTCTTGCCGGATTCTGCGTCGCCCTCTGTTTCGGCCTGAGCCATCGCCCCCACCGGCAACAACAGCACAATGCACAACGATATTATTCGTCCTATTGGTCGATGCATCACCAATCCTCACTTCGTTTACGTTGGAATAATTCCACCATCAAGCAAGCCCACATCAAGTAAGTGTTAAAGTAAGTGCAAGACAACTTAGTATAACAATTGTTTTTGTCAACGCTGTCATTACAGTGTCCGACTCCCATGCCTCATTTCACCCTACAGGACCAAGTGCCATAAAATGCAACAATGGACCAGAAGGCGAAATACTCCATCAACCGATTCTTTTAACTCCGATTTTTCATCAACTTTACTTGAAACGGCCAAATGGATACGCTGGCGCGGTCATGTAGATCTTTTCTATAGGCCGCACGTCCATTCTCAGGCTGGAGTCGTGGATTCCCGCCGACCATGTGCGCGTGGCAGGTTGGTGAGGACATCCGATGAACGCGGCTTCGAGAACCGACGAGGAGCTCATGCAGTCATTCCAGACTGGCGACGCGGATGCTTTCAGGGTGCTTTTCGAGAAGTACAAGACTCCGATCTTCGCGTTTCTTTTTCGCCGCTGTGGAAACCGAGACACGGCCTCGGATCTGGCGCAGGATGTCTTTGCGCGGCTGGTCAAGAGCGCGGATTCGTTTCGGCATCAATCCAAATTCTCCACATGGATCTATACCATTGCCCGCAACGCCGTTGTGGATAATGCGAGGAAGGCCCGGCACCGAAACCACGCTTCCCTCGAGGACAGTCGGGACAAGGATGGACCACGTCTGGGTGACCGCCTGGCCGGAGATTCCCCCGAACCGGATCGATCGGTCATATCGCAGCAGCTGCAAGAGGACCTTGTAGAGGCGATAAGCACCCTTCCCGAGGATCAGCGGGAGGTCTTTCTACTGCGGGAGTACCACGGCATGCCTTTCCAGGAGATCTCCGAGGTCGTCGGAGCAAAGATCGGAACGGTCAAGAGTCGTATGCGCTACGCCCTGGAAACGCTTCGGCGTGATCTCGATTCCTACGAGAATTATGCGAGGACGTTGCCATGATCCATGACTGCGGAGAATTCAAGGATCTGCTGGTCGACCTGGTCTACGATGAGGTGGAGGATTCCGTGGCCTCCAGGCTGCGCGAACACGCTGCGAGTTGTATCGAATGTCGCGGTGAGCTCGAGTCCATCCTTCTCACCCGGAAACTGGCTTCCACGCTGCCGGAGCCTCAACTCGACGAGGATTGGGGTCTTTCCATCCTGGAGTTGGCCGATGACGCAGCCGCGCGTTTCGCAAGCAATTCCGAGGACAGGGACAGGGTGAGCGACGCATCCTTCGACTCGGTTGTGGGCATCCTGGACAGAAAACCGGGTTTCTTTGAGAGTCTGCGGACGGTCTTGCTCAGGCCGGCCATCGTAACGGCTGCTGCTGCTTCCGTCGTCTTCGTCGTCTCCTTCTTCCTTTTCCAGAACGCCGGGCACCAACCAACTTCCATCGAAGGCGAAATTTCCGGGGCGCCGTTCACCGGTCCGGCCTATCTTGATGAGGTGGCGCAGAGCACCTCGTCTCCGGACATGACGGTCCCGAATCGTCCGCGACGCATCCCGGAGACACCGGACAGGGAGGAAACTGCGAAGCTGGCGGCGCTGGAATCTGCCGCCCGGATGGCGACAGGCGGGGGAGGGCGTCAATCGTCTGGCAGCAGGATCGGCACAGCGGGACCGACTCCCAAGAATCCGGCGGACAAATTTGCGCTGGACGATTCCATCCTCGCGAAGAAGAGCAAGTCGGCGCCTTTCGCTCCGGCACCGACCATGCCGGCAGCTCTCGCCGAGGATCTCGACACCCCGGCCGGTGCGGCCGCCGGCAAGTCGGCTGTCGGGACCGGTTACGGCAATAATGAGGCGCCGGGTATGTCCGGTATGGCAGCGCAGGCGCCTTCAGCCGGCGGGGAGGCCCTTTTCCGGGACGGAATGGATGCCTTCAATCGTGGCGATTGCTCCTCGGCGACTTCGGCGCTTCAGAAGGTCGTAGATCCGCCCCTGGACGCGCCGGGCCGAATACCCGCCGCCCTTCATCACCTGGGTCGCTGCGCCAAGCGGACAGGACAATGCGGCAAGGCCCTGCTCAACTACGAGAACCTGCTCGATCGATATCCGGGATATGCCGGACGCTTCGAAGCCATGTGGGAAGCGGTCGCCTGTCATCGACGCCTGGGCCACGTGGGCAGAGCAACGGAGATCCTGGAAGAACTCGCCAAGAACCCGGCCTGGAGCGCGCGAGCCAAAGCTGAACTCCGCGATCTGGGCGCCCTCGACAAATAGCCGCAGCCGACCTGTTCCACTTTTGCCCAAATTGAAAAAATGGAAAAAGATTGCTCAAGGCGCCCCAGCGAGTATACACATTCTCAAAATCAGCCCCTGGTTGTGGCCGATTTAATGTGGATGTAAAAACAAAGTCATAACAGCAAAACCACGGATGAAAATGACCGCTGAACAACTTGGAATCGATGTCGGATCAACCAACGTAAAGCTTTGCCTTCTCGTTAACGGCGTGGAAGAAAAGCACGCCATTCTCGCCCATGAGGGAAATGTATCCACCGCGGTGAACGCCCTCCTCGATGAGATGGGAATCCCGGGTCGGGGCACACCGGTTTCGCTGGTCACCGGGACCGAGGGAAGGCGCCAGATAAAGCTGCCCGGGGTCATCGCGCCCGTCACCGTGGAGCGTGCCCTGGCCGAGTTGAAGGTCAATCCTCGCGCGGTTGTTTCCATGGGGGGAGAGGATCTGGTGGTCTACTCCCTCGATGAAGCAGGCCAGATAACAAGCACCCACGCCGGCAACAAGTGCGCATCCGGCACCGGTGAATTCTTCAAGCAACAGCTCGGCCGCATGGATCTCGATCTCGACAACCTGGATGAAGCGGCGCAGGGCGCCGAGGTTTGCAAGCTCTCGGCCAGATGCTCGGTTTTCATGAAGTCCGACTGCACGCACCGCCTGAACAAGGGTGAATCAACGGTGGGGGACATTGCTCTCTCCCTGAGCAAGGTGATGGCGGACAAGGTGTCGGAGTTTCTGACCAAGGCGCGGATCTCGGATGGAAAGGTCGTGCTCGTAGGCGGCGTAACGCGCAACCGGTTCATGGTCGAATTCCTCGCCTCCGCCTGGCCCGATATTGAATTCGTGGTGCCTTCCGAGGGCCCCTATTTCGAAGCATACGGCGCCGCTCTGTTAGCGGCCGACCAGGGAATCGATCTGCCCGATCGGGGCGATCTGTTTACGGATGGTGCCTCACTCTCCTTCGCCACTTTCCCCTCCCTCGACAACCTCGAGGGGCGGGTTCGGTACTTCCCTTCGATGAGGGGAAAATTCGATCCGGACGCCGAGTACATCCTGGGCGTGGACGGCGGATCCACCACAACCAAGGTGACGCTGGTCAACATCGAGACTCTGGAAATCGTGGCCGAACATTACGGCCGAACCCATGGTGATCCGGTTAGCGCACTCAAGGAGTGCATACGCCGGGTCGACAAGCAGCTCGACGGGGCGCGACCCAGGATCTCTCTGGTCGCCACCACCGGCTCCTCTCGCGAACTCCTCGGGGTATTTCTGGAGACACCGGCGGTCTATAACGAGATCATCGCTCACACCGTCGGAACGACATATTTCGAAAAAAGTGTGGACACCATCTTCGAGATCGGCGGTCAGGACGCCAAATACGTGCTCATCAACAACTCGGTACCGATCGATTACGCGATGAACGAGGCGTGCTCGGCAGGCACGGGATCTTTTCTGGAGGAGTCGGCCCGGGGCGACCTGAGCATCGACGAGGCTGCGGCGATCGGGCCGTTGGCAATGAAGGCGAGAAACCCGCTCAAGTTCGGCGAGCACTGCTCCGCGTTCATCAACTCCGACATCCGAAAGGCTATCTCGCAGGGCGCCGGCCGGGAAGACATTGTCGCCGGACTCGTGTTCTCCGTGGTCGCCAACTACCTCCACCGCGTGGTGGGCAATCGCCGGATCGGAGATCACATCGTCCTGCAGGGCGGCGTGGCCAAGAATCCCGCTGTCCCGCTCGCCTTCGCAAGGCTGACCGGCAAGAACATCATCGTCCCGCCGGATCCGGAGCTCCTGGGCTGTTTCGGCGTGGCCCTCATGGCCAGAAACAAGTGGCGCGAGGAACGACTGGACAAGGGATCCTTCGATCTCGGCGAGATCATGGATCGGGCCATCACCACCAGGGGCACCTTCACCTGCAAGGCCTGCGAGAACTTGTGCTCGATCCGCAACCTGATCGTTTCCGGGCGCAAGTACCCGTTCGGCGGTCGCTGCTCCAAGTTCACCAACGCCAGAAAAAAGAAGAAAATCGATGTCGACAAGATCGTCGACTACACGCAGCTGCGCACAAAAATGATGTTCGAGGACTTTGCGCCGAACGCGGACGATCTCATTCCTTCCACCGACAAGACGGTGGGTGTTCCGGTAGCGTTCTCGGTTCATTCCCTGTGGCCCTTCTACTCGTGGTTCTTCCACAGCCTGGGCGTCAAACTCGTGTCGTCCACCGAGATCTCTCCCGAGGGAATTGCCCGTATGGAGAGCAACTACTGCTTCCCGGCGGAGATCGCTCACGGCGCGATCCAGGATATTCTGGACAAGAAGACCGACTACATCTTTCTGCCGTTCTTTCGCGACATGCCCTCCGACGAGAAGGACCCGGTGCACGCCACGGTCTGCCCGCTCACCCAGGGGTTGCCCTTCTTTGCTCGCCAGGCTTTCAACATGGATGATTCCCGTGTCCTGCGTCCTCTCGTTTCCTTCAAGAAGGGATGGGAGGCGAGTCGGGAGCCGTTCGTCGAGGTCGCCCTCAAGCTGGGACTTACCCGTGAGGCTGGTTCCGCAGCCTACGACAAGGGGCTCAAGGAGTATCGTCGTTTCCTGGACGCGTACCGGGAGGTGGGGCTCGAGGTTGTGGAGAAAATCAAGGCCGACCCGGACACGATCTACGTGGCCCTGCTCGGCAGGCCTTACAATGCCTTCACCAGTGACGCCAACATGGGGATCCCGCGCAAGTTCATCTCCCAGGGAGTGACAATCGTTCCCTTTGACATGATCTACGAGCCGGATGCCGAGATCTATCCAAACATGTACTGGTACTACGGCCAGCAGGACATGAAGGCGGTTCGCAAGATCGCCCGGATACCAAACCTGTATCCAACGTGGATCACCAACTTCTCGTGCGCGCCCGACTCGTTCATGCTTCACTATCTTCGCTGGATGATGGGCCAGAAGCCGTACCTGGCCCTGGAGATCGACTCGCACTCGGCGGACGCGGGTATCGACACGCGTATCGAGGCGTTCCTCGACATCGTGGATAGCTACAGGAAGGCCGATCTCCCCTCCAAAACGAACGAATTCAATCCCCGGTACGAGATAAAGCGAAAAGCCGAGTTCGTGGACATTGTCGACAACGTCACCGGCGAGAAGATCGACATCCGGGACGATCGAGTTACGCTCATGTGGCCTTCAATGGGCGACCTCTCCACCGAGGCCACGGCGGCGGCGGCGGCCAAAACCGGCATTACATCTTTTCACCTGCCGGTTCCCAATGTTGAGACGACCCAGCTGGCCCGAAATGTTGCGTCGGGCAAGGAGTGCATTCCCTCCCTGCTGGTGCTCGGATCGATCCTACAATTTATCGATGAACATCCGCCCAACCAGCCCGACGAGATCCTGCTCTTTTTCGTTCCCAGCACTCTGGGGCCGTGCAGGACCGGACAGTATTTCGTTTTCTACGAGCGGTTGTTCGCGGATCTCGGATGGGAGAACGTACTCATCCTGGTGGGCGACTCATCCAACTCCTACAGGGAGATGGGCCCGACCTTCAACCGCGACATCTGGTGGGCGCTGGTACTTGGCGACTATTTCACCGACGCGCGAACGGGTCTCCAGCTCATGGCTTCTGACGTGAATTCGGCCATGAAGATCTTCAACGAGCGCTGGAAGGATGTGGTCGATACCATCAGGGCGTTCGGAGATGTGGAGCAGGCCGTCGCCAGGGCCGGCGCCGCGTTTGCGGAAATTCCCAGAAAGCTCAGCCTTGACGACGTTCCACGCGTGCTGGTGGTCGGCGAGATCTACGTTCGTCGCGATACATTTTCGGTTACCGAGATCACCGACTTTCTCGTGGAAAAGGGTATCTTTCCAAAGGTAACCGGGGTCACCGAATGGATCGGTTACACGGATCATTGCCGCAAACGCAAGATGAAGAGAGACCGCGACGTCCAGGGGATGATGGGGGCGATGCGTTCGGGAAACTGGAAAGAGCGCGCGTGGTATCAGGTGGAGACTTTTTACAAGGAAATGGTCGAACACAAGATCTCCAGGCACCTCAACCCCACCGGGCTCATTCCCCATGTTCCTCACGACATGGACGAAATAATTGGTAACGCCGAGACCTGGTTCATCGATCCCGATCTGGAGAGTGAGGCCACCTGCTCATCCGGAGTTGCAGCTACTGGAATGGCGGACGGTTACAGCGGGATTGCGATCATCGCCCCCTTCGCCTGCTTGCCCGGGCGGCTCATCGAGGGTGTGTACGCTCCCTGGGCCAGACAGCGCGGCTATCCCGTGATCTCACTCGAGAACGACGGTCAGCCCTATCCGCCCAACGTCGTGGCGCGCATGGAGATCTTCGCCCACAACGTCAATCGTTTTCAGCGCTGACAGGTTGGCGAATTATTCAGGCTAGAATTTGATCAGGGCTGTGCCCCAGAGGTAGCCCGCGCCAAACGCGGAGAGCATGCAAATGTCTCCGGGTTTCAAGTTGCCGGCTTTCTTGGCCTCGTCCATGAGTATGAGCACGGACCCCGCGCCGGTGTTGCCGATGCGATCGATATTGGACGGCACCTTCGATGTCGGGATCTTGAGCAACTCCGTGAGCTTTGCGTTTATCCGTCCGTTGGCCTGGTGGAAGAAGAAGTGCTGCACGTCGGTGAACTTCCAGCCGATCTCACTGATGACCGCCCTGGCGCTCTTGATGAGCCGCTTGACCGCGTTTTTGAAGACCTCCTGGCCGATCCAGAACGGGTACTTCGTGTGCCCGGGAATGAAGCCCTTCTCTTCCCAGTAGGCCTTGCATTTTCGCAGCACTTCGGGCCAGACGGCCTCTCCCCTTGCGAGCCCCGGCATGTTGTCCGACGTCATCACCAGGTCGGACACGCCCGCCCCGTCTCCCTGGATGTCGGTCACGTACACTCCCCTGTCTCCCACGGCGGGACCGATCACCGCCGCCGAGCCGCCGTCACCGAAGATCACGCCGATCTGCCTGTCCACCTTGAAGTGATCGAACTCCTTCTCGGCCATGACGATCAGGACGTGCTTCGCCTGCCCCGATCTGATGTAGACATCGGCCATCGAGAGACCGTAGATAACCGCGGGGCACTGGACGCGTATATCGATGACAGGGATGGTCCGGGTGATCCCAATTGCCCGCTGGATCACCATTCCCGGCCCGGGATAGGTGAAATCCTGGAACATGGTCCCCATGATGATCATGTCGATGTCGTCCGGCTCGAGTCCGGCGTCCTCGATGGCCTTCTTTCCGGCCTCCGCTCCCATGGACGCGGTTGTCTCCTCGGCGCTCGCGCGATGCCTGGATCTAACTCCCGTGCGACTGCTTATCCATTCGTCGGACGTATCCATCATCTCGGCGATGTCGTCGTTGGTCAGCACTTCCTTGGGGAGGTAAGTGCCGAGTCCGATGATCATGGAGGCCGGATCTTTGCAAGAAAAAATCAAGTTTTCTCCTGCCCAACGGAGACAAGGAAATAACCTTGCCTGCACAGAGGGCTCAATTTCCCGCGTATCTATTCACAAATACTGATGATTGAAAACAAAAAAAAGAAGCGGGACAAGAATCAATCGATGGATTGCATCATCACTGCAACCTTTGCGCGACAGTGGTTGTTGCAGTTGTTGACTTACATTACTTCAACTTGAGCCGCTTCGCTTCTTCCGGATTTTCCTGCTTGAATTTGACCCAGTAGTCGCTCAGGGATTTCTTCATGTCCCGGTGCAAGAAGAGAATACCGAAAAGGTTGGGAACGGCCATGACCACAATTGCCACCGCCGCGAGGGACCACACAATTGTCGTGTCCGCCAGGGCTGCAAGGAAGAACGCAATTATGTAGACAACACGGTACGGCAATACGAATTTCGTGCCGAAAAGATATGTGACCGCGCGGTCTCCGTAATACGACCAGGAGATCACCGTGGAAAAAGCGAAAAGAAGGAGCCCCAGAGCGACGATATACTTCCCCCAATCCCCGAAGTAACCTCTCTTGAACGCCTCTGCCGTGAGCACCGCTGAATGGACGAGGGATCGTCCCCTTACCTCTATTTTTTTATCCTTGAGCTGGCCGTCGACGACGTTGACTACCCCTCCCACCGTTTTTCCATCCACGCTGAAGATCATGTCCTCGGCGATCGATCTGGCGTGGATAACGGTAAGATTCTGTCCGCCGGCGATCTTCCCATCCAACAACGTGAGTTCTCCGGTGAAACCCACAACCCGATCCTCTTTTCCGTGGTTGATGTGCGTGGCAAGCTCTTGCACATGCTCGCTGTCGTCTTCCGAGTACACTCCTTCAATGATCTCCATGTCCGCCCGCTGGAACTCGTTGGAGATCTTCTCCAGCCATACGCCCGAGGAGAGAATTGTCAGCCCGGTGATGGTGCATATCACCAGGGTGTCGATAAATGGCTCGAGGATGGCGACCATACCCTCGGAGACAGGCTCGTCGGCTCTGGCGGCGGAATGGGCGATGGCGGCGGAGCCCTGGCCCGCCTCGTTGGAGTAGAGACCTCGACCCACACCCTTGGTGAAAGCGTACGCGAACGACGACCCGAGGAATCCACCCACCGCCGCATGGCCACTGAAGACGCCTCCGAAGATCTGCCTGAACGAAGGAATGATATTTTCGTAATTGAAGGCGATCACCGCGAAGGCGCCGATGAGATACACCACCGACATGAACGGAACTATCTTCTCCGTCACCTTGGCGATGCGCTTGATTCCGCCGATGATGATGAGCGCGAGCAACACCGCAAGCACGCCGCCGGTGATCCACGGCGGGATGTGGAAGGTTGAATCCACCGAAGTGGCGATGTTGTTGATCTGGGGCATGTTGCCCGTTCCGAACGAACAGATGAGTGTGGCCACCGCGAAGGCGACTGCCAGCCACTTCATGTTCAGCTTTCGCTCCATGTAGTACATGGGCCCGCCGGCGATGGAGCCGTCGTCATCCACAACACGGTACTTGTGGGACAGGGTGCACTCCACGAACTTTGTGGTCATGCCCAAAAAGGCGGTGGCCCACATCCAGAACAACGCCGCCGGTCCGCCGATGTAGATTGCAAGCCCGACGCCGCCGATGTTGCCCGTTCCGATGGTTCCGGACAGGGCCGTGGTGAGCGCCTGAAAGTGTGAGGTGTCACCCTCCATGTTGTCTTTTTCGTAACGCCCCCGGACTATTCGCAGGGCGTGTGAGAAGAAGCGTATCTGCGGGAATTTGAGATATATGGTGAAGAAGACACCCGTTCCCAACAACAGATAGGGAAACCAAGCGCTGCCCCCAAGGAACCCATCAATCCAGACGAGTATATTATTTGTGGCGTCCAATTTTCCTCCAGGGCGTTCTACTTAATGCGGGTTTCGTTCAACGATCTCTTTTCGCATTACTTCCCCAGTAAATCCAGTGTCCTCGTCGCGCGAGCAGTCGCATCCTGCGCCGCCTCGAGGCGATCTTGGGCCTCCCGTACGCGCTCGGTTGCTGCCGCCACCGACGCTTCCAGCTGGTGGAGGCGCTCCTTGTGTCTGCGGTGATCGAGGGATCCGGCTTCGAGGGCGTCCGCGTGAAATACAGACCCGGGGCGGGGGATCGCGTCAACTGTGCGCTCTTTTGCCAGATCCCGCTCGATCCCGGCCAGGGTGTTTTTCTCTGTTTCAAGGGCATTCACTGCCTCGCCCAGCCTCTCGACAGCCGCAGTCTGCTCCAGCCGTTTGAGCTTTGAGAGGGTCTCTTTTCTGCCTTTTGATAGCGTCACAGGATGTCTTTAACATGTAAAAAAAGATTCATCTTCCTTGACACCCCTTTGGGCCTATGTTTTTGTTCATCGCTCTTTTCTCAGGGGCTGCAAGATGCTGTCCCCATAACTGCTGGAGGTTCGCCGTGAAGAGGACATATCAGCCACACAGGCGAAAACGGCGCAACAAGCACGGATTCAGGGCGCGCATGGCCACACCGGGCGGCAGGCGCGTACTCGCTGCAAGACGTCGTCGTGGTCGCCGTAGCCTTTCCGTCTCGACATACCGGAAGTAGGGCACTTGCCCGCCATGGTCTCCGCGACCGACGAGAGGTTCCCCACGTATTTGCGAATTCGCAAGCGCTCCGACTACCTGCGGGTCCAGAATAAGGGCCTCACGGTACACAGCGCGGCCTTCGTCGGCATCGTTCTGGACCGTGGCCCAGATCATGTCTCACGCCTCGGGATCACAACGACAAAGCGCGTCGGTCCGGCGGTGGCGCGCAACCGCATACGGCGGCTGGTTCGAGAGGCGTTTCGTCGCGGTCGCATGACGCTGCCTTCCAACGCGGACATGGTGGTGGTGGCCAGGCGGGCGACCGCTGACTTCGACAGCGCAACTATCTTCAACGATCTAAACATACTTGGTAAGAGAGCCATCAAGTTGCTGGAGAACAGTAAATGATTGCCAAGTTCATATTGATCCTCATTCGTTTCTACCAGCTGGCCATATCTCCATGGCTCGGGGCGAGTTGCAGGTTCGAGCCGTCGTGCTCGTCGTATGCCGCCACCTGCGTATCACACCACGGCGCGCTCAAGGGCAGCTTGCTGGCGGTGCGTAGAATCGGACGCTGTCATCCGTTTGGCGGGTTCGGCTACGATCCGCCGCCGAGGCTCGCCGACAAGACAAAGGGCACCTGAAATGGATTGGAAAATCCTGATCGTAATAGTAGTAGGCCTGCTGATATTCGGCCTGTTCCAACTTTGTAGCGGGAACGAGAAGGTCGACTGGGACAAGGCCCGCATCGAGCAGATAGACGAGAAACAAAAGCAGCAAGACACCAAGGAGGTTGAGGAGAAACGCAAGGAGAAGGATGCCGCCCTCGAGAAAGCGCGCGAAATCCAGGGAGAGAGGCCCTCCGAGCAGACCGCGTCGCTGAAAACCGATGATTTCAAGGCGGTCTTTTCCAGCAGGGGTGGGGCCCTGCGCTCTTTCGAACTCCTTGACAGGCAATACATGGAGATCCCGATGAACTGGAAATCGGGCGTCAGAAGCGAGGACACCGCGAAGGTCGTTCCCGTCAACATGGTATCCACCAACCCGGACTACGAACTCAACAGTCCCCTTCGTTTCGAGATCTACGAAGGTCTGGACGGAATGTTGCCAGAGACGGACTACGAGATCGTCGCGAAGACCGCGAACAGCATAACGTTCAGGTACACCCAGCCCGACCAACCGGTGGTGATCCTCAAGAAGTTCGAGCTGGCAAAAGAAGAATCCGGCCCGTTCCAGATATGGCTCACCACGCAGGTGACGAACGTGGGTGACGAGACATTGAGCTTCATGGCCGGGGTCACCCAGACCGGGTACCAACACCAGAGCGAGGCCGGCGGCGGAATGTTCAGCCGTCAGCCCAATCTCCTTTCGGGCCTGTGCAAGCACGGACAAGATTTGTATCGCGAGCCCTGGAATTCGGATGACGCGTTGAAGAAGTTCTCCGGCCTCAACGCCATGTTCGCCGGGGTGGAGACCAACTACTTCCTGTCGGCGATGATCCCGGGGGACGATTCTCCCACCACCTGCCGTGCATACGCCGACGTGAAACGCGACGGGGAAGGAACCCCGCTCTACGGTATTACCCGGGTTCAACTTCGCTGGGGCGAAACTGAGCTCCAGCCGGGTCGCAGCCAGGTCTTCAAGGTCAAGAACTACCTGGGACCCAAGCGCTACCAGCTGCTCCAGACCATCGGGTGCGACCTGGAGGAATCCGTGGACTACGGATGGTTCGCGCCCATCAGCCGCGTGCTGCTGTGGCTCCTGTTCGCGTTCCAGCACATGGTGGTCAACTGGGGTGTGGCGATCATCCTGCTGACACTTGTCGTCAAGCTGGTCCTCATGCCTCTTACCCACAAGAGCTTCAAGTCCTCGGACAGGATGAAGGCCCTCAAGCCCGAAGTGGACAAGATCAACGAAAAGTACAAGGACGACGCACAGGAAAAACAAAAGCAGACCATGGCCCTGTACAAGCAGCACAAGGTCAATCCGCTCGGCGGTTGTCTTCCCATGCTGTTGCAGATGCCCATCTGGTTCGCACTCTTTAGAACATTGCGAGCAAGCCCGGAACTCTACCGTGCGGAGTTCTTTGGGTGGATTCACGACCTCTCGTCGCCGGATCCGTATTATATCACCCCCATCGTGATGGGGGGTATGATGTTTGTGCAGCAGTTGTTCATGCCCATGGCCGGGGACAACGCTCAGGCGAAGATGCTCAAGTACTTCATGCCCATCATGTTTACGGCCATGATGCTCTTCTTGCCATCGGGGCTCACGTTGTACATTCTTGTCAACACGGTGCTGTCGATCTTGCACCAATTGGTCATCCAACGGATGAGGGCGAAAGCCGCAAAGTAGTTAAGAATTGTGGAGGATACGGTGAAGACCGATATTAAAATCGAAACTGACGTCTGGTTGGAGGATTTCCTGACCGACCTCATGGAGCTGTCCGGGATGGACCTGCAAATTGAGGAACTCAAGCTGGAAGAGGAAACGCGCACATACACCGCCCTGCTGAACGGGCCCGACAAGGCGCGCGCCATCGGCCGCGATGGACAGGTGTTGGAAGCCTTACAACACCTTGCCGTATCGGCTGCCGCGAACTCCGGCCTCGTACGGGATCGCCTCGTCGTCGACGTTGACGGATACCGACAACGACGTGACGAACGCGTTTGCGAGGACGCGGACCGCCTGGCGCATGAGATCCTGGAGTCCGGCGGCACGTGCGACCTTGAGCCCATGTCTCCGAGGGAGCGGCGCCTGGTTCACATGGTTATCTCCAAGATCGACGGCGTGACTACAGAGAGCGTCGGCTTCGGAGAAGACCGCTTCGTGCGCCTGCTTTCTTCTTCTTGAAAATGTCCGTCGATGATCCGTCCATCGATCCTGTCTTCGGCGCCGCAGTGCTCAAGCTCTCGTTTCTCATGAAAGGTATCGCCGATCAGCCTGGCTTTCGGGTGGTCTACTTCGGCACAATACGTGATCTCGGTATTACCGATGCCGAGGTCAATGCGTACATCGAAGAGCACCGGTCTTTGCTCGAAAATCATCTTTCGAAGACCGCCGTAACAACCTAACAGTTAGGCGGTATTTTCACCCCCGAACGGTACTGGAGTAAGGCCTGCATGCAGTGGAGTAAAGCATGCTCGGTACTCTCAATAGGTCTGTATGATGTGACGCTTGTCCGCCGTCGGATGCGACCAGGCAATGCTGGTCTGATGGGAAAGGAAGGTGACGATGCCGCCTTGAAATTCAGAAGAGTCGTCCAGCGGGTGCAAATCCCGTCCGGTCAAAGCTGAGCCCGGCAGGCCGGTA
>JAUVDV010000130.1 GCA_030595125.1 Deltaproteobacteria bacterium | reverse complement strand
GGAACCAATCTCTCCGCCGGGCTGGTCACTGCCTACAACCTCGCCGATGCCAATTTTTCCGAAAACCGGATCAACCGTGTGGTGTTGATGTCGGACGGCGGCGCCAACGTGGGCGTCACCGACAAGGATCTCATCGCGTTGCACGCGTATGACGCCAACGGAGAGGGAATATACATGATCGGAGTGGGAATGGGTGACGCGGGCACCTTCAACGACGATTTGATGGACACCATCACCGACGAGGGCAAGGGCGCGTACATCTTTATCGATACCGCTGCCGAAGCACAGCTCATGTTCGGTTCGAGGTTCGTTTCGAACATTGAAGTGGCCGCGCGTGACGTGCAGGTTGAGATGAACCTGCCCGCGTCCTTCGAGATGATCGAGTTTCACGGAGAAGAGTACTCGGAAAACCCCGACGAGGTCGATCCGCAGCACCTGGCTCCCAACGACGCGATGATCTACCATCAGATCATAGGGTCGTGCGATTCGTCAGTGGTTGATCACACAGATCCGGTAGTAATCGTTGCGACTTATTACAACCCCATCTCGCTCATGCCGGCATCCACAACGCTGAACACCACCATGGGCGCCCTCCTCGCCGCAGACAACGCGTTGATTCGGAAGGGAAACGCCATTGTCGCCTACGCGGAAGCGCTCAAGGAGCTGAAGACCCTGACCGGGACGGACGCGACGGACCTCATCGACGCCGTCATCGTCAAAGTCCAGATAGCCCAGGCGTCGTCTCCGGGTGACAGCGACCTCGCCGAAGTTCTGAACCTGCTCCAGACCTACCGAGCGATCTTCTAGAACAAAGATATTCCTTCTGACACCGAAACGATCGCCGGTTGTGCAAGGACTCATTGCCGACTTTCTGTGCCTTTGGGAACGGTTTGTGTTGTAGTCATTTTGCCATGTCGGTTCTTATGACGATTTGGGGTACAAGCTAAATGATGGTTTCCTCGCTGCTGCCGATTATTAGAAAACACTGGGGTGTTCTTTTGGCTTTGGGCTTCACCGCCTTGTCGGCAGCCTTGTACGGGGACTTCGTAACCGATGATGCTCTGATAAGTCTCCGTTACTCCCGGATGCTCGCAGAGGGTCATGGCCTGCGCTGGAACGTTGGGGAGGGACCCGTTGAAGGTTATTCGAACTTCACGCACGTACTTCTGGGCGCACTTGCTATCAAGGTTGGTTTACCGGCGTTGCAGGTTCTTAGAATCTTTAACATGCTGAGTCTCGGCGCGGTGAGCCTGCTTACGTACTTGCTCTCCCATCACCTGCTCAAGAGCACTCTGTGGTCCACTTTCGCCGCATGCCTGGTCGGATTTCATCCGGCCTTCGGTTTCTGGGCCGCAAGCGGTCTGGAAACGGCGTCCTACACCATGTTCGCGCTGTGGGGGTTGTACCTCTCCCGAGATGAAACCCGCCCCATTACTCTGTGGACGGCGATACCGTTCCTGCTCCTTTCGGCAACGCGTCCCGAGGGGCCGATCTTCGCCGTGGCGGTTTTGGGGCCGGCCGCTCTTTTTGCCCTGCGCGAAAGAAACCTGAAACCGCTCATGCGACATCTGCCCTGGTTTGCGGTCTATGTCGTGTTTTTCGGTTCATACTTCGCCATGCGCTATGCCTATTTCGGTCATCTGTTTTCAAACTCCACTTATTACAAGTCCGGTTTTGACGGCGAAGACCTTGTTGTACACAAGTTCATAATCCAGGCAGCCCTGCCGCTGTTTCTCATGCTTTTTGCCCCATATGGAAAACTCGGGCGTCTCGGGATCACCTTGCTGGCTGCGGTTGCGGCCTATCTGGTCGGGTTCTACCAGGTCGCGCCTTCGGTGTTTCAGCTTCACAGATTTCTGCTGCCGATAGTGCCGCCCGTTTTTATCCTGGCTGTAGCGGCTCTCTACAGTTTCCGAGGATCAGGCGCGAGCAAACTCCGAACAATATTTGCGGTCACTTTGGCCGCAGGCCTCGTGTTGTTCGATCTAGGTCACCCCGATTGCGGAGTGGCAAAGGCGCGAGAAAAAATAGAGCGGTTGAACGGACGCATGGAGATACGCGCTGAAGTCGCCGCCACTATTCAGAACATGTTCCCTTCTACGTATCCGATAGCAATAGGCGATTGCGGGGCCGTGGGTTTCATTTTGAAGAACCCGATTCTGGATATTTTTGGCTTGAACAGTGAGGAATTTATTCACAAGTACAAAAGAAAACGAAAGAAATACGCGAAAAAATTGCTTGATAGAAATCCCGCTGCGGTGGTGATGGTCAGCAAATCCAGGAACAAATTTATACCTCGAAATTATTCAGACAAGCGCGTCTATAAAATCAGAAATTTCGATGACAGGTATCAGCACATCTATGTATTCGATTCGAAGTGGGAAAAGTTCAACTACTTCCTCTTCGTTCGCCGGGACCTGGTCGCCGGAATAGATTCGAAGGTTCAAAAAAGAGTGGATTTCCAAAACGGAGTGGCCGAGGCCATAGATCGTCTCGCTCAGTAAAATTCATCTAATCGAAAGTTCATCTGGGGGACTCCCAATTTTCTACCAGATACCTATAATACCGCCATGAAAATTTTTAAGCTTTTCCTATCGTCAAATAGTCCACCACAACCCTTGAAAGAGAGCGCGTTGTTGTTCGGTGCCGCGTACCTGGCACCGATAGGGCTGCGTTTGCTTCAGATGATCGAGCTCGACGCCGCTTTTTGCGTCGCGGATATCCGCGGAATGATCTCCGACATGGTGGTATCGGGGGTAGTGGCGCTGGCGTTGATCGCGCTGCAACATCTTCGTTTCAAGCAGATCGGACGCATCGCGGGTCTGATTGTATTGTTTTTCTGGGTAGGGCTCCAGTGTGGCAATTTCGAGCATGTCCGGGCCCTTGGAACCATGATTAATTTTACCTACGCCGGCTACATGGTCGACAGCACATTTTTCAAGGGCTCGGTGATGCACATGAGTCACCCCGTTACCTTCGCGCTGGCTCTGCTGGGCTCGACAGCCATGTACTGGTGGGGAACCCGGAGCAGCCACTCATGGCGTGCCTTGGTGCCTGCGGCAGCGCTGGCCGTCGTCGCCGCGGTGACGCTGCTGTGCTGGGGGATCGATCCGGACAAGGCGGTCTGGCGCCAGCGACACTGCCTGTTGGAGAACCTCCGCTGGGCCGGGGCGTCGGAGACGATCACCCCTTCGACGGTGAACATTCCAGGACTGTATCCCGGCGAGCTGGACGGCGAGCCGATCATCAAACTCGATCATCCTGGAACCAACGTGCTGCTCGTTGTCCTCGAGGGGATCTCCGGCGCTTATCTCGAGAGCGTCGCGCGGGCCCAGGGGATTGAGCTGCAGAAACCGCGCCTCCCGGCCCTCGACAGGCGTGCCGCAAAACACTTGTCTTACGTCAACTTCATCAATCATCAGCGCCAGACCAGTCGTGGGCTGTACTCGTTGGTCTGCGGCGACCTCCCCGAACTAATCACCCGGGCGCCCAAGATGTCCGAGTTCGGTTTCGGCGCCGGCGAGCTCGATTGTTTGCCGGCCATTCTGCGCGCGGAGGGTTACGAAACAGTGTTCGTGCAGTCGGCGCCGCTCGGGTTCATGGGGAAGGACAAGTTCATGCCCCGCGCCGGGTTCGCGCGCGTGCACGGCGTCGAGTGGTTCAAGTGGGGGCAGAGCCGGAGCAAGTGGGGAGTCGACGATAAGTCATTCTTTGCCCAGGTCCAGCCGTTGATCGAACAGTTGAGGAGCGCCGACAAGCCGTTCTTCTTGACCCTGCTCACGGCGGGGACCCACCATCCATTCATGGTCCCCGATGACTTCGTGAGCGACAACGAAAGCGGCTCGTTTGCGCACGCCGTGGATTACCTCAACCTGGCGCTCAAACCGTTCCTCGAGTATCTCGAGCGATCCGGCGTGCTCGACGACACGCTGGTGATGATCACCTCCGACGAATCGTTCGGCATCGAGGGGACGGACGACGGCGACTCGCTGATGGGCGCCCAGGCGTTCGGCACGCTCACCGTGATGGTTCCCGGCGGTGTCCAGCGCCGGATCGACGAGCCGTTCATGCAGTTCGACGTTGCTCTGTCGGTGGTCGACTACCTGGGATATGGTGAGAGGCGGAGAGGGCTTGGCGGCCGGAGTGTCTTTAGGACCTACGACAAACCGCGAGTGCTACCGTTCGCAAACACGTACATGCGGATGAGCGCGGCGATCACGCCGCAGCGCGAGCTGTTCGCCTGCGCCGAGGACTTTTCGAGCTGCCGCAAGTACCGGCTACACCCGGACCGGCTGTTCGCTCCGGCACGGGAGCGCCGGTACGCCGCTCCCGACGATGTGCGGTTTATAAAACAGATAGTGGCCAGGAGTTTGTACTCCGCCGAGCACTCCCGGCAGACGCAGTGGCAGTTGATCGAAACCGGTGAGGAGGTCCAGATCGTGGAGTACGAGCCCGGCAAGCGAATAGATGTTTTCGCCAACCAGTACCTGTCGGTTCCGGTGGGAAGCCGGATCGATGTGGAGGTCGACTTCGAGGTGCTCGGCGAGCCTGGGAGCATAAAGGTTCGCCATGGGCTCTACGCCGTGCCAGCGGATGAGATGCCGTCGGCGCTGGACTATGCCCGGGATCGCGAGTCGAGCGAAGAGCGCGCCGATCTTGGAATAAAAGGGGAGAGCACCCTGGGGATGCGGCCTCGATTCAAGTATCAGACGGAGCGGCTCCACCGGGTGACGAATACGATGGGCCCCGGAGATCACTTCCGGATCAAGTACAGCTACGGCGTCGACGAAGATCTGGACCATCTGAGTTGCGCCCTGTTTGTGTGGGTCAAGGAAGGGCCGGCTCCTCGGCTGCTGTTCAACAAGGCTTCCCTGGCGATCGGCAAGCTCGGGGCCGACGAGGAGACCGGAAAGCGGGTAGAGCTGTTCAAGATCGAGAGGGATGGCACCGAGAGCCTGTCGCAGTAGGCTCCATATTCTATCAGATCCTGATCACGAGACATGTGACGTCGTCGTGCCACTTGCCGTGTTGTTCCATGATTGTGTCGGCCATCTCCTGCACACCCAGTTTCCGGAAATCCTCGAGGTTGAGCCGCGATGAAATGCCGTCCGAGTGCAGCATCAACAGATCTCCGAGGGCCAGATTGTAATCGAACTGCTTGACCTTGCGCAGCCTGCTGCCCACGATCCCGGGAATGCTCACCGGCCGGATGCGCTCACGACTGACAGCGTGCATCTCGATGTTGCCGACCCCGGCGAAGGACAATGTCATTGCCCGCTGATCGATCCGCGCCAACGCCGCGGCCACCCCCCGGGTTTTGGAGATGGCGGCAGACGCGCCTCGCAAGATATCTTCCAGCGACTCCTGCGCGTGCTCCTCGACATATTCTTTGAACGCCACGGCGGCCTCCCGCGCCGCAGGACCGTGACCTAGACCGTCGGCCATCGCCACGAGAGTAACCTCGCCGGAGATGACCAGGTGCGTGTCCCCGCAAACCGTCTCCCCCTGGCAGGGGCGTTCCGCAATTCCGATATCCATGATCCATATATACAAGACTTTCTTGAGATGTCACAGGGGGCAGATAAGTTCCTCGCAGTTGAAACCGTTGCCGTCCCAGCCGGGAGTACAGGCCTGAGAATCGTCGGGACAGTCGTCGTCTTCCCAGCACGGATCGTCGTCGTAGTGACAGAACTTGCCAATCAATACGGGTGGATCCGGAGGACCGCAGGGATCCGTGTGAGGGATGCAGTAACCACCGGAAGTCCACGTACAATCAGAATGAATCTTACACTCGGCGTATGCACAACGGCTCATGGGTTCGCCCCACGCTCCCGCAGGTATGCAGATCTGGTTGACCGGATCTGAACAATCCGTGTCGTCGTCGCACTCGGGGCAAACACACCGGTTGTAGACGGCTGTCGGACCCAGGTAGGTCGTTACCAGGAAACACCCGCATCCGGGCGGGCACTCGGTCGAGTTTTCGCACTCGTCCATCTGGGGCGACCCGCTAGGTCCGTCCGCCGGGTCCGGCGGCGCGATGCAGGTAAGATATCCACCTGGTTCGTCCGGCACGGGCTCGCAGGTTCCCTGCGGGCAATCTTCATCGGTCTGGCAGTCGCCCACGGGGTAATCGTCCGAGTCTGTATCCGGGTCCGTATCTGAGTCCGTATCCGAGTCTGTATCCGATTCTGTGTCCGAATCTGTGTCCGAGTCTGTGTCTGTGTCCGGCCCACTGTCTCTCGCGACGTCCTTCGGCGCCACGTTTCTGCACCCGGCCGTCGACACCAGGCTTGCCGACAGAATGATGGTGACCCAGAAGACGATTCGCATGGTTTTCCCCTGACCGTTTATGGCAACCATACAAAAATGCCGCCTTCACCACGATAAAAAAGATTGGTAAGGTCTCTTCCTTAGTCGACGATCAATCCCCGTGAGGACATTGATGAAGCTAAACAAACTGGATAGATCAACATTTACTCCCCGTCGAATAGTGGCCTTCGTCCTGATCGCTGCGGGGGCTTTCGCCTGGGCCGGACAGGCGGCGGGCCAGGGACCGACGATCCCGGACGTTTCAGAAGGAACTTCGAATGAAGGGGAGGTAGATCTTCGCAACCTCTCCCTCCCTCCCGGGTTACACACTCTGACCGGCATCATCGGCGAGCGGCTGGATCGCTGTCTCGAGGTGCAAGTTTTACAAGACGGTAAGCCGGTGGCGAACGAAACAATCTCGTTCATGATCCTGGTCGCGCCCACAAAGGCCGAAGGACAGGCCCTTTCCAGGGAAACCGCTACCACCGATGAAAAGGGCGTGGCATCGACGGAGTTTACAATCGGCTCCAAAAAAGGAAGCTACGTGGTCGCCGCGTTCTACGGGGACAGCATCACCGCGCAGCCGGTCCGCTTCAACATCGATGCAAGGACGGGAACGTGGGTCATGTTCCTGATCTTCGGGCTTCTGGGTGGGCTCGGAATCTTCCTCATGGGAATGGAGTTGTCCGGAGACGGTCTCAAGAAGGCCGCGGGCGACCGCATGAGGGGGATCCTGTCCGCCCTCACCTCGAAACGCGTACTCGCCCTCATCATCGGTGTGGTGGCCACGGCGGTTCTGCAGAGCTCCAGCGCGACGACGGTGATGCTCGTGGGGTTTGTCTCGGCAACCATCATGAACCTCACCCAGGCCATCGGCGTGACCATCGGCGCGAAGATCGGTACCACTATCACCGCCCAGCTGATCGCTTTCAATCTCTCCGAGTACTCCCTGATGCTCGTCGCGCTCGGCTTCCTTTTGCGTGTGGCCTCAAAGAAGAAGAGTCTCAAGCAGGCCGGGAGCATCATCCTTGGATTTGGGCTGATCTTCTTCGGACTCGGCGTGATGGGCTCGTCCATGCGCCCGTTGAGGAGCGTCCCGGAGTTCTCCGAGATGCTGGTCAGCCTGGGGAAGCGACCACTCATGGGGATACTGGTCGCCGTGGCGTTCACCGCCATCGTCCAGTCGAGCGCCGCGACCATCGGCCTGGCCATAGCCCTTTGCGCCAGCGGCTTGCTATCTCTCGAGGCTGCCCTGCCACTGGCATGGGGCGCCCACGTGGGAACCTGCGCTACGGCGTTGCTCTCCTCTCTGGGAACGGGGCGGGAGGGCAAACAGGTGGCGGTCTCGCATCTGATCATCAGCGTTCTCGGGGTGGTCGTCGCGTTCCCGTTCCTCGGTTACTTCGTGGACGGGGCGCGGTGGGTGACCGCGCTGATGGGTTCCACCTCTGTTGCTCGCGAGCTGGCAAACGGCCACATGCTCTTCACTGTTGCCACGGGAATCCTGCTGCTGCCGTTCATCCGACAGGTTGAATGGCTCACCCTCAAGATCATTCCACCGGCAAAAGTCGAGCCGCTCTTTGGGCCCAAGTATCTGGTCGATACCGCGCTCGAGGTTCCGGTTCTCGCACTGGATCTGGCGCACCGGGAGATCCTTCGGATGGCCGAAATCGTGAGGGGAATGATGGAAGCTTCCATGGAAGCGCTCACCCACCCCGACGAGGAGGCCGTCGAGAAGATCGGCGCGCAAGACGACAAGGTGGATATTCTCGAAAAGGCCATCCGACCCTTCCTTGCCAGGGTGGCGAGCGAGGGTCTCGATCCGGAGCTATCCTCGAGAGAGCACGCTTTCATCTACATTGTTCAGGACCTGGAGGGTATCGGGGATATTCTCACCAAGGAGATCGCCCCCGTGGGTACCAAGCTGGCCGCAAAAGGAGTTTCCTTCTCCGACGAGGGTCTCGGCGAGTTGCGGCAATACCACGACAAGCTGATGGCCAAATATGATCGAGTTCTCGAGGCAGTTACTAACCTGGACCGCCACAAGGCCGAAGAGACCCTTCAGCTGGGATTCAAGGAACGAATGATGGAGCGAAAGATGCGCCGGGCCCATCTGGAACGGCTTCACAGCGATCGCCAGGACTCCCTGGATACGAGCGCATGGCATCTGAGCATTCTCAACAACTTGAGAGCGATGGGCGAAAAACTGGACAATATCGCCCGCACCGTTCTCGAGGAGCTGTAACATGGCAAAAAAACATCCCCTGAGCACCATCCGACTCCTGCAGGAACTCGACGACAAGCAGCTGCAATTGATCGAGAGCGCGGGCGAATTTCGCGAGTACGAGGTGGGCGAAACGATCTTCGACGAGGGGAAAGAAGGCACCCACATCTACTGCATCCTCGACGGGCGCGTCGAGATCTCCCTCAAATTGGGTGAAGCCACCGATCAAGCTCCGGTACACACCGGAACGCCCGGGTCCGTCTTCGGGGAGTTCATCCTCTTCGAGAAGACCACGCGATCCGCCACCGCCCGCGCGGTCAAACCGGTTAAAATATTTGCGATTACCGCCGTGGCCTTGCGCGAGATCTTCGCCGCCCATCCCGAGATAGGCTACCCCGTCATGGACAACCTGTGCCGCATCCTCGTGGGACGCGTTTCCAAAACCACCCAGGAACTGCGGTCGAGCCTTATGTGGTAGTGGGATTTAAGGCGGACCCGTCTCGTTCATCCGCCATAGCACCCGTCCAAGTGAACGTGCGACGGCGGACAATCGTCATCCAAGGTCCAAGATCCCGCCGTAGTCTGCGGAGGCGGACAAACGACCCGCATCAATGTTAAGATACCTTCACGTTCAAAACGAAAGGGTTGGGGCATGAGGTACTTGCTGTTGATGGCGCTTGCGACTGTGCTGGTTTGCGGCGGTTGCACTGTCGACTCGTCGGGCGACCGCGACAGCGGAACCACCGACACCGACACTGACGGCGATACTGATACAGATTCTGACTCGGATACAGACACAGATACGGATACCGACACCGACTCGGACTGCACGAGCGGGGTTTGCTGCGACACTTCGACCAGCACATACCGCCCGTCCACGTATGCCTGCGGTGTGACGACCGCATTCTCCTGCACGAGTTCCGACTGCGGCGCCGACGCCCAGGAGCAGGACACGACCCAGTACTGCAGCGGCTCAAGTGAACTGTGCAACGGGAGCACCGTGCCGGGCGGCTGGACGGTGGTGGACGATTGCGCCACCGACGCCATTTGCGAGTACGACACAACCGATTCCTGGTGCACCGGTTGTACATACGGTTGCACAACCGGAAGCTGCATTGTCCCGGAATGTTCAAGTGGAGTCTGTTGCGAAACAGTGGCAGGTACATTCCATCCATCCACGTATGCCTGCGATGTGACGACCGCATACTCCTGCACAAGCACCAACTGCGGCGCCGACGCGCAGGAGCAGGACACGACCCAGTACTGCAGCGGCTCAAGCGAGATATGCGACGGGAGCACGGTGCCGGGTGGCTTGATAACAGTGGACGATTGCGCCACCGACGCCATCTGCGAGTCCAATACAACAAACGCATGGTGCACGAATTGTCCTTACGGCTGCACAACCGGAAGCTGCATTGTCCCGGAATGTTCAAGTGGAGTCTGTTGCGAAACAGTGGCAGGTACATTCCATCCATCCACGTATGCCTGCGATGTGACGACCGCATACTCATGCACCAGTTCCGACTGCGGCGCCGACGCCCAGGAGCAGGACACTACCCAGTACTGCAGCGGCTCAAGCGAGATATGCGACGGGAGCACGGTGCCGGGTGGCTTGATAACAGTGGACGATTGCGCCACCGACGCCATTTGCGAGTACGACACAACCGATTCCTGGTGCACCGATTGCCCGGGGGGATGCACGATGGGAGCGTGCGATCCGGTTTGTACGTCGATTCCGAACTGGACCGAACACATAGTGGATGGGGCATTCGGTGTCGCCAATTCGGTATATGCAGCAGATGTTGACGGAGACGGGGATATGGACGTGCTCGGCGCGGCCGGCAGCGACTGTGACATCACATGGTGGGAGAACACAGCCGGTGATGGGTCCACCTGGACCGAACACACGGTGGATGGAAACTTCGACTGGGCCAATTCGGTATATGCAGCAGATGTTGACGGAGACGGGGATATGGACGTGCTCGGCGCGGCTAGTGATGATTATGAAATCGCCTGGTGGGAGAACACTGCGGGCGATGGCACAGCCTGGACCAAGCACACGGTGGACGGGGCGTTCACCGGCGCCTGGTCGGTCTACGCGGCGGACGTTGACGGAGACGGCGATATGGACGTACTCGGCGCGGCTGTGTTAGCTGATGCCATCACCTGGTGGGAGAACACCGCAGGTGACGGGACCGCCTGGACCGAGCACACAGTGGATGGTGCATTCGATGGCGCCGTTTCGGTATACGCGGCGGACGTCGACGGCGACGGCGACATGGACGTGCTCGGCGCGGCGGCTAATGACGATCATATCACCTGGTGGGAGAATACTACAGGTAACGGAACTGCCTGGACTGAGCACACGGTGGATGGGGCATTCAATGGCGCCAGGTCGGTATATGCGGCGGACGTGGACGGAGACGGTGACATGGACGTGCTCGGCGCAGCATCCAACGACAATGACAACACCTGGTGGGAAAACACCACGGGCGATGGAACCGCCTGGACCGAGCACACGGTGGATGGGGCATTCGATGGCGCCCATTCTGTATACGCAGCGGACGTTGACGGAGACGGCGACATGGATGTGCTCGGCGCGGCTTGGGTTGCCGATGACATCACATGGTGGGAGAACACCGCAGGTGACGGGACCGCCTGGACCGAGCACACGGTGGATGGGTCATTCTTAACCGCTTCTTCGGTATACGCGGCGGACATAGACGGAGACGGTGACATGGATGTGCTTGGCGCGGCAGCACATGCCGATGACATCACCTGGTGGGAGAGCGATTGTATTCCGTGAGCGGCCTCGTAAGATCCGGAGCATGGCCCTCCGTAGGCCCGGAGGGTGTCGATAAACTTTCATTTGGTTTTACCAAACTGCGGATGAAGCCCGCATAGCTACTTTTTCATATATAAATCGGCAAATCTGTTCTTACGCGTTGTCATCGCAAACAGAACATCCAAAGCCGTAACCGGGTCTC